>JANMYF010000218.1:0-8477 GCA_031381685.1 Acidimicrobiia bacterium | reverse complement strand
ATCAGCTCATCGATGAGGGCCGACAGATCCCGCTGCAACACGTCCGGGTCAACTGTGAACTCCTCCTTGAGCAGGCGGATTGCCTCGGGGTAGGGTAGCGCCGTTACGAGGGTAATCATTCGGGCACCAACGGGGTCCAATCCGTAATACCCCTCGGTTTCGAGCTCCAGGAGCACCATCTCGCCCTCCACTTCGCGGAACAGTACCGAGGAGGGGATTTCGAACGCAGCGGACTGCACAATCTCATCCTTGTCTGACGGCCACGCGGCCGCCCGAACACCTTATCGGCCGCGCGAAACACTACCTGAACAGCTTGTTCCGTCATCAGTGAGGCCGCGCTGGTCGGCGCCACCCGTGCACCGCTGTCTGCGCGCTCACATCGTCCGCGACGATCTCCTGAAGGAAAGACGAGCGGTCGGTCTCGTTGCCGAATGGGTAATGCAGGGGATTACCGCCAGCGTCCACCGACGGTCCAATTGGGTATCGATCCGCAATGAGCCCCAAAGCGGCCCGGGAGCTATCGAACAAGGCGCTGCGCGTTGCGCCCGTCACTGCACGCCCACTGAACCGGTACCTGCCTACCGGAGGATAGCGATGGGCTCTCTCGATAACTCGCAGGAATCGAATCCATCCCGGGCTGCCGGATCCCAGGCGCTTCAGGACATCGGCTGGCACCCGAAGGCCCAACACACGCATGGCGCGCCCCACCATGACTGCAATTGGCAGACCGGCGCCTGCCTGCTGACCGCGCTCGACAACTTCCTCCCAATCGAGGTCGCCATGATCAACCACGCGCGCAACGTCCGTCAGCCAACCGAGCCGGTGACCGCCCGATAGACATGCGTGCAACGCCACGTGAATCAACGTGTCGGTCTGATCGAGACTGGGGCTTTCGCCGGCGGTCAACTGATGAGTGACACGCCGCTCGAGGAGTCGACCGCTCGGCAAGTTGAAACACCGCCGAACGGATGATTCATTGACCAGCGTCCAGTGAAGATCTAACGGTGTGCCCATTGGGAGACGCAGATTGAGTTCGCCGCGCCGCGTTCTACGGATGAGATCCCAGTTCACATCGACTAGCTGCGCGCCGGCGTCGGCAAGCACGTCCAGGGCTGCACCTAGGTCACGGGGATCGACCAACACATCTAAGTCAGTCGATGAACGTGCACTTGGGTCGCCGTAATAGATCTCCGACAGCACGGGTCCTTTCAGAATGGCCCATGCCAGCCCGGCCCCATCGAGGGCGGTTCGAACAACGAGCTGATCATGTGCCGTTCTCAGCGAGGTCCCAACGTAGGCCCGGAAGGCCGACCCAAGCGCGTCGGCCACCGGGGTGTCTTCGAATCCGATCCTCCGAAACGCGCTGTGGACGAGCATGGAAATTCCGTGGTACTCGGCCGCTTCGGGTAGCAGCGCCAAAGCCTCATCGGAGCACTGATGCAATGCGTTCCGAGGGTCGGTTCCCGTGGCGCAAGCGATCAGCACGTCGCCAACATGACGGCGTCCGGCACCCACACTGGGAGCAGCCCCGATGACGCAGGAATCCACTTGCCGAGCTTACGCAGCCAGGACAGGCGCCTACGCGAGCGGACGGTCTGCCACACAGCACCGAGAGTCTCGGGCAGATGGTGTTGCGGGACGGCCCCGGCGAAGTGTCCGGTGGTCTTCGCGTGATGATGCAGGAGCCGGCAGTCGAGGGGTCGAGGGCTTGCGTGCGTCCGTGGGCTGCACCGATGTTCGCGATCACGACATGGTCATGGGGCAGCCGTTCGTGAGAGGCCGGCAGGACGCGCAGATCGTGCTACGCAATGATTCGTCCCGCTACCTGGTTAACTCTCGATTGGCTAGTCGCTGTAGCCGCGCTGATGGAGGGCCGGTAGGTCGACCGAACCATCCGTGACATAGGCCAATGATTGCGAAGAACAGGGACCGTCCTGCGCTGGGGTTCTTTCGTCGAACCGCGCGAACGTGCGGCTTCAGAACACTCTGCCAGGCAAAGGGCCAAGCAGCCACCGCCTTCGGACGCAGCGGTGAATGCGAAAGCAGCAACCCGTTGCGAGCATAGAGGTAAGTGGAAAGTCCTCCGATGCGATTGATCGACTCTGAAACGCCATGGAACACGACGGACTGCTCAACGACGAGAAGTTCAACTCCGCAGGAGACGGCTCGTCTCGACCATTCGAGATCCTCAAAATTCAAGAAGAAGCGCTCGTCGAGCAAACCGATCACGTTCCAGACCTCTGCACTTGCGAACAACGCGCACCCCGTCAAATAGAAGGGGTTGACTCGTGAGCGATCGTCGTCGGCGTGAACGCCATGCCCAGCTGAGGGTTCGTAACGAGAGCCGACGAACCACTCCTTCTTGGGCTCGCTGCGGTAGAGAATCCGCGGGCTGACGGCGATTGGCCTCTGGGAACTCTTGATCGCGTCCGTTAAAGCTTCCGAGAAACCGGGTGTCACGACTGTGTCGTTGTTCAATAGCCCGATTACATCGGCTCCGAGACGAAGCGCCAACTTGATCCCAGCGTTGTTTCCCTTGGAGAAGCCGGTGTTGCTCCCCATCTCGACGATCGCGACCTTGTCACTCAGCTCCCGGACGGCCAGCACGCTGCCGTCAGAGGAACCGTTATCGACCATTACGACGATTTGGTCGGCGGGCCCGTGGTCCAGGAGCGAGCGGATGCACGCAATAGTGTCATCTCGACCGTTCCAATTCAGCACGACGATGGCCAATCGACCGGCGGTCATTGGAAACGCTTCGCGTAGCCAAGGCGGTATCTCAGATCGCGAGATCGCTCCCCGATCTTGCGAGCGGGTACACCTCCGACAACGGTGTACGCCTCAACGTCACTTGTAACCACGGCCCCGGATGCGACGACCGCACCATCGCCGATGCTGACGCCGGGAAGCACTGTTACCCGTGTTCCTATGTACGCATGATGACCGATGGTGACAGGTGCCCCAATCTCCTCGAACAAAGGACTCTGGATATCGTGCTCGTGTGTGTAGATGCGTACCTCGCCTGCGATGTTGACGCAATCACCAATCGTGATGCCTGCGCGTGCATCGTAGAAACCGTCATTTCCCAACGTGCAGAACTCTCCGATCCTGAGACTGCTCGGTGAGAAGAATCTGGCGCGCCAATGCAGGGAGCTCGAAGCTGGCAGGACGACACCGGCACGTCGGTACCACGCGTTCCGCAGCGAGTGCGACGGGATGTACCCGACCCACGTGAGGAAGAGAAGACTTGCGTCGCCCTGAATATCGTGGATCCAAACCGAGAGTCTTTGTAACGGAATGAACCTCCTGGACATCACACGATAGGCACGTTTCCAAGTGGGAGAGGAAGTGCTCATGTCTGTGTTCTTCCAAGAAGAGAGTCGGTGGGATCCATCGGTAGCCGCACAGGTCCGGTCGTTACGACCGTGCTCCATGCGGCTCGGCATACAATATTGGACCATGAGTATGCTGCGTTTCAGCAACCACCGTATTTCCGGACGGGTTTGGGCGTGCTGATCATGTAGCCCGGTGGGCACATTCTACCGACGGGAAGGTTCTCTTGCATGATGAGGCCTGATTGCGCCGTTTGTGCCAAGGGAGGTGGAGCGGCGCACCTGTTTGTATCATGCGTCGATCCGGCACTGGCGATCCGGCTTCGAAATGAGGCGTCCGACGCCCCAAGATCCTCGCGATCTGGGCATGGGTTTACCCGCCCTTGCGCGCACCCCTGCGGAAGAACGGCCGCGCCGACCTAGCGTGAACCCAAACGCTCCCCGGAGTGGTTGGTATATCACGGGCGTCGGATCGGCGCCGGGAGCAAGGAGAGCTGTGATGGACAACAATCCGGAGCGCGCAGTCGAGAGGGGTGTTGCGTGACCACGCAGGTCCTTCGAGCACGAGTCGTTCGCTGTAGTGAGAACTTGCTGCGAAAGAGCCGGTGGTTTCTGCTGGCCTGTGAGCCGCTCCGAAGCGGCCCGAGTAGATCCGCACTCGCGTCGTTCGCGAACAGCGTTCGCATGTTTGTCGACGTGAAACGGGCAATGCGTGGATCGCGAGTCCGAAGGGGAGCGTTGGACCTCCGCAGCGGGGACACGATTATTGTGATCGAGATGCAGGCGCCGAGGTTGGCCTCTGACGGAGGATCGGATCGGCTCCTTGCTCTGACCACCCAATTCCTAGCGCTCGGTCAGAAAGTCTGCTTCTTCACCCTATCTGGGATGTCCGATGCTGCGCGCCGCGAACTCGAACAGCCGGGTGTCTTCGTGTTCTCCTCCGAACGTGAGCTTACTGATCAAGTTGGTGACGCTCAGGCGGTCATTGCCTGCCGCCCCATAGTGATGGAGAGGTTCGCTGGACTGCTAGCCGCTATCGATGGCACCATCCCAGTTCTCTACGACACCGTAGACATCCATTCTGATCGCATGATGCAGGAAGCGACTCTTGCGAACGATATTGATCTGAAGAGGGCGGCTCGCCGAGTCGCGATAACTGAGCGGTTGGCATGCACGGTGGCCGACGGGGTCCTTGTTGCGTCTGACAATGATGCGGAGACGGTCCGTCGTTGGTCACCCCACGTGCCAGTTCACATCGTGCCGACGACCTACGAGATACTCGACCGACAGGAAGCGCTCGGCCGATCCGGTTGCTTGTTCGTCGGCAACTTCGGTCATGGTCCCAACGCCGATGCTCTTGAATGGATCGTAGATGAACTCTTCCCGAAAGTTCTAGCCTTGGAGCCAGAGACACTCCTCCGTGTCGTCGGACAGGGTGCACGGTCAATCGAGTCTCCTGGAATCACGTTTGTCGGAAACGTTCCCGATGTTGGTCCGTTTATGCAACAAGCGCGGGTTGTCATCGCGCCAATCCGGTTCGGATCGGGCATGAAGAGCAAAGTTGCGTCAGCGTTGTGTTCGGGCGTGCCCGTAGTCACCACGACGATTGGGGCACAAGGGTTCAGTGGCCGGTCCGTCCTGGCTCCCGTGATAGCCGATGACGCAGGGACGTTCGCGACGCAGGTGGTCAGGCTGCTTGCGGACGATTCGCTCTGGCTTCGGGCCTCCGAGGCGAGCCTCGATGAAGCCCGCCGCGTGGTTAGCAATGACCGTATGGTCGAAGCGGCTAAAGCGATACTGGCCACGGTGGAGGAGAGGTTGCAGTCTTGATAAATCCCGCAAAGTCATCTACAGGTGGGTTCGACTTCAACCGCACCCCTACCTTCTAGAACCGTTTAGTTGGTGGCGCCCCCGGTGACGCTCCACTATTTGCCCGTCACGACAGGAACCCTAGTGCCTGGCTCGAAAGAATGTCCGGGCAGATCGGGCGAAGTCAAGAATACATTTCCGACAGGTGATCGGGCCGTGAAGATTATGGTCGTCGAAATGTCATTTCTCTGTGTCGTTCCCGGTCCGCCTCAATATCGCTCCCGTGTTGGAGCCTTGTAGGCGGTGGTCCCACGCGCGTCCGGAAGGCATGCCAATCTCCGAGTAAGGTGGCATTGCTGAAGGTAGCGCGCCGAAGTACGATACGACCGATATTGCGAAGAGCGAGTTGGGTAACGAGACGGAAACCCGCATGTTTGCGGGCAATCATGAGTTGGTTCCGGCGCATCAGGTAGTCATACGCTTTCCCTCTGCTCTCGGGGGAGGCGTGGTCTTGAAACGCGAATGAAGAGTCGCAACACCCGATGGACCACCCTGCGCGGCGAGCACGCAGAGAGAGGTCGACGTCTTCCCAGTACATGAACAGTCGATCATCGAACAGCCCTATGTCTTCGATACAGGCTCGTCGTATTAGGAGGGCCGCCCCATCGATCCAGTCGGGATCACCAGGAACTTCGGACCGTATGTGGGCGGCGATTCCATCGCGGTAGACCCCTCCTCTCGAATACAACGTTCCGTCGCTCTCCTCGAGGATGGGCCCGGCCATGCCAACCTCCGGACGTTCCTCCAAGAACCGGACGAGCGCCGCCACAGAAGCCGGTGATATCTGCACGTCATGGGTGAGGAGGAGAAAGAACGAGGCGCTGCCGCGAAGGGCGTGCCGGAGAGCCGTGTTCATTCCTCCCGAGTACCCAAGGTTGTGTCCCGTCTCGATGACCTCCCCGACGGCTTCTCCTTCTTCGTCGAACATCGGATGGATAGCAGTTGGGTTGTGAATAATCGTTGTCAATCCGATGCTCGCCGCTCCCGCGAATGAACGCTGACAACGGAGCGCGTTCGACGGATTTCCGTACGAGAGAATGTATGCGTCAACCGGCGGCACGGCATCTCCGCGGACGAGTTGAAGGGGCCAAACTCGGATGGCCGATCGCCATCAGAGGGAGCATTTGTAGAGCGCTAGAAAACGGGATCACGGCTGTCGAGGTGCGAGTCGGAACCCGACTTGTCGATGATTCAGAGCTTCGTAACCGAGTTTGCCTAAGAATCGGGTAACTGTCGGACGAAGTACAGGCCAGTGGAACTGCTGCTTTTCGATAACAAATCCGGCACCGATGACGAGTTCTCGAGCGGTCTTGACGGTAAAGAACCGAAGATGCGTTCGGTCCAGCACTCCCGACTCGGCGTAGTCGAAACGGCCCCGAATGAGTTGGGCAATGGATTCGAGATTCGCGAGGTTTGGCAGACTCACAATGATGTGCCCGCTTGGTGCGAGAAACCTTCTTGCTTCGCTGAGCGCTCCCCATGGGTCGACCATGTGCTCAAGCACGTCATTGAACGCAATGAGATCGTAAGTCTCGGCACTCCCGCGAAGCACATCTGGATAGGCGCCGGTAAACACTCTTTGGTAGTGCGTCGTTGCCTTCTCTGCGGCATGGCTCGCCGTTTCGATTCCGTGCACGACGACATCTGGATGATATCGGCGAATGAGCGCCCCGAAACCACCCTCCCCGCAGCCCACATCAAGCAGGCGCGACACAGATTCCGGAACTAGTGGCAAGAGATCGGCGCGCTCAAGGCCGTAGTAGTTCGGATCCATATCAGGCCTAATCACCCGCGACGTCAACTGAGCAAAGAGAGATGCCAGACAGCACAACAGAACCCCAACTCACCGTCCACGCGCCGACGGCGCCGTTCTCGCCGACAAGAGGATTGATCTCGAACGCGAATCCATCGATGATGATGTCGAATTCCTCCATCCCGACCATGTTGTTCCCGCGGCCTACAGCGAGGCTCAACGAGTAGTTCCCCGGAGCCAGATGATGTGACGGTATCGTCACGACGTACTCTCCGGACCCTTCCGGCGGCGTCTGGACGAGCGAGGAGAATCCACTTGCGATGGGCGTGCCGCTTAGCGTTGCAACGGTGAGGCTCAATCTGAACTCGGGCGGGCGTTCGTTGAATTTCAGACAGACGACGAAACGGATCGGTTCATTCGAGCCGAACGCAACGTTCTCCTGGACTGCGCTGATGGATGTCACCTCGATGGTGCGCGGCAACGAGGTGTCCCAGCGCTTGTTGTCCGAGATCGCTTCTCTTCCGGACCGTTCCATGCGGAGCGCGGTGTACATCTCGATCGCACGTTCGGGAGATGCCAGTGCCTTCACCTGCCCGTCTTGCAACAGCAGTATCCGCGAGGCGAGCGCCTGCACGACGCCGAGTTGATGGCTGACGAGCAATACGGTTCGGCCACTCTGGGCAACTTCGCGCATCTTCCCGAGACTGCGTTCCTGGAACGCAACGTCGGCAACGGCGAGCACTTCGTCGAGCAGGAGGATTTCGGTTTGCATGTGCGCCGCAACAGCGAAGGCGAGTCGAACGTACATGCCGCTCGAATACCGCTTCACTGGGGTGTCAAGGAATCGTTCGACTCCAGCAAAGTCGACGATCTCGTCGAACCGGCGATCGATCTCGGCCTTCTTCATACCCAGGATCGTTCCGTTGAGGTAGATGTTCTCGCGACCGGTCAACTCGGAATGAAAGCCGGTTCCGACCTCGAGGAGCGAACCGATGCGACCGAAGAGCTCGATGCGTCCTTCGGTTGGGGCAGTGATGCGGCTCAGGATCTTGAGCAGGGTGCTCTTGCCAGCGCCGTTCCCTCCGATGACTCCGAGAACCTCACCACGCCGGACTTCCAAATCAATCCCCTGCAGAGCCCAGAACGTCTCAGACGGTGTCTTTCGCAAGGGATGCCGCAGCCGGCTGAGGACTTGTTCGGCCAAGGTGATGTGGGTCTCACCTCCATGTCGGATGGTGTACGCCTTTCGCAGCCCGGTCACCCGGAGAGCAACGTCGCTAGATGACATCGGCAAACTTCCGTTCCATCTTCGCAAACACCGATGCCCCGGCCCCAAAGACCACAATCGCGCACGCAACGGACCAAAGCACGGCAAAGGTGGTCGGCCGAGCTGTTCCCAGCAAGCCCCACCGGAACCCTTCGAGAGCACCCGTCAGCGGATTCAACTGAAACCACCTCCGAGAACCCTCGGGCAGCGCGGCCAGTCCGTACGCCACCGGTGAGCCGTACAGCAAGACCTGCGC
>JANMYF010000186.1:0-14553 GCA_031381685.1 Acidimicrobiia bacterium | reverse complement strand
GCCGGGGCCGAACGACGCGGCGATCGTGTCGTAGGCGACACGCGCGTCGGTGCCCTTCGGCAGGTTGCCTTCGTCGGCGAAACCGAGGCGGAGTGACAGCACCGGCGCGGCGAGAAGTCCGAGCGCGAGCAGACCGAGGATTGCCATCGGCCACGGCCGGTGCTGGACGACCCGGCTCCAGCGGTACCAGATCGTTTCGCGAAGCGGCTTCTCCGCCCGGTGCGGCAGCTCCCGGCGGAGCGCCGGGACGAACGAGCTGGCGATCAGCGTCACGACGATGCCGATCACTCCGATCAGACCGACGACGTTGAGCTTGACGCCGAGACCGAGGAACGCAAGGGCCAGGAACGCCGCAGCGATGATCCCCCGCCAACGGGTGATGCCTACCCTCGCCCCGGCAAAGCCGAGCAGCGCCGGGAGCAGGGTCATCGTGGCCGCGAGCACGGCAAGCACGGTGACCGCGGCCCCGGTGGCCAGCCCCTGGATGAACTTGAGGCCCATCAGCCACATGCCCATGACGCTGATGACCACGGTGACCCCGGCGAACACTACGGCGCGTCCAGCGGTGTCCATCGACTCCACCGTCGCGTCCTCGAACGACATCCCGTTGCGCAGGTTGTCGCGGTACCTGGTGAGGATGAACAGGGCGTAGTCGATGCCGACGCCGAGGCCGATCATGATCGCCACGAACGACGTGAAGTCGGGGATCTGGATGACCCGCGACAGCAACACCACGATGCCCGAGCCGACAAAGATCCCCGACAGCGCGGTACCGATCGGCAGACCCATGGCAAGCACCGACCCGAACGCCAGGATCAAGATCACCACGGCGAACGCGAGACCGATGAGCTCAGAGGCCGGGGGCTCAAACTCCGCGAACGCCTGACCGCCGAGCAGGACCTCGGTTCCGTCGATCTCGGGAATCGCCGCCCGGATCGCCTTGCCGATCTTGTTCACGCGTTCCTGGCCGACGCCGCGCGCCAGGTCGACGTTGGCATACGCGACCTTTCCGGCGTTCGGACCCGACGTCGCGATCTGTTCCGCTCCCTCGGGCGAGAACGGCGACGCCACCGTCACCTCGGGAATCTTCCCAACGGCGGCGAACAGCTTCTCCAGTGGCTCACGCACGTTCGGGTCGTCGAAGCTCGAGCTCGTCTTCACCACGAGCTGGCCGCCGAACCCGTTCGAGTCGATCCCGAAACCCTTGCGGAGCACGTCGAAGCCCTTGGTGCTCTCCGTACGCTTGAGACCGAACTCGGTCCGGTAGTTCGGTCCGACGGCGCCCTGCGCTACGCCGATCACGACGAGGGCGACGACCCAGAGCCCGAGAACGATGCGGCGTCGACGGAAGCAGAACCGGGCGAGAGTGGCAAGCACAAACAACTCCTGATGATGGACGGATCGGCTGCTGAGGGGGCGGCCGGGAAACGCGACCTCCGACCGTAGCCAAGCGATCCGGCACACCATCGACGAGAACGGTGACTGTCGTCACCCGAACGGTCGAGCACCGCACGGTGGCCGAGTCGACAACTGGCGCTCGCCTGAGCGACTCAGGTCCGCACCGTGAACCGCTGGCACGCGCGAGCGCCCGCAGCGTCGACAACGCACGCCTCGTGGCGGCCGGTGACGGGACGCCACCAACCGCCGTCGACCGGCGCCGTGTTCACCGTGAACGAGTAGGGCGGCGAGCCCCCGATCGCCCGCAGAGCGAGCTCCTGGGCGAGCGACCGTGACGGATCGAGCACGTAGACGCCTCGGCCGCTCGGCGACAGCACGCTCAGCGGCGCCGACGGTGCCAGCCGCACCTTTTCGATGGGTTTCGCCTCGGACGCCGGGCCTGGGCGAACCGGGTCGTTGCTCGTCCGCGGCACCCCCACCCTTTGCGGATCGTCAGCGCGCACCCACTCCTCGACCCGGTCGGTGCACAACGAGCGGTGGCATACCTGGGCCCGCACCAGCCCACCCGGCGCCTCCGGGAGAAGGACCCGCTCGGGATCGTTGCGAAGGCGCTCGTCGGCCGCCAGCATGACCGCTCGGAACACCGGCCCGGCGCCCGTGACCCCGCTCGCCCGACGCAACGGCGTCCGGTCGAAATTGCCGACCCAGACGCCGACGGTGACCCGCCCCGATGATCCGATCACCCAGTTGTCGTGGAAGTCCGACGATGTGCCCGTCTTTGCCGATACCGGGAAGTCGAAGCGCAGCGCGCTCGATCGGCCGAATGCCGGCGCGCGGGCCTCGTTGTCGGCGAGCACGTCCGTCACCAGGTACGCCGCCGCTCGGGACACCACGCGCTCGCCCGCCTGCGCGGGAGCCGGCTCCGTGATGACCGGTTGCAGCGAGCGGCCACCACGGGCGAACGAGGCGTAGGCCGCCGTCAGATGGAGGAGATCGACCTCGGCCGCGCCGAGAGCCATCGACAGCCCGTAGGTGGAGTTCGGCAGTGTGATACCGGCTCTCCGCAGGAGTGCCGCCAGATCATCCGGACCGTGTTCGGCCAGGACCCGGACCGCCGGGACGTTCACCGACTGGGCAAGCGCCTCGCGCAGCGTCAGTTCACCGCGGAAGCGCTTGTCGTAGTTGCGCGGACGGAACTCCCGCGACGCGCCGGTGGCCACGAACGGTGCGTCGTCGACGAGATCGCCCGGTCCTGCTCCCTCATCAAAGGCGAGGGCATAGACGAATGCCTTGATGACGGACCCGGTCTGGCGGGGCTGGCGAACGCCGTCGATCATGCCTCCCCGATCGGCAGCGAGAGCGCCCGACCACCCGCCACTTCCCTCGTAGGCCCGAATCGCGCCGGTGGCGTTGTCAAGCATGACGACCGAGACGTTCGCTGCTCCGTACGCCGACAACAGCTTCCGCTGGTGAGCCGCGATCCCGGCAACGTCGGCCTGCAAACCGGCGTCGATCGTGGTGACAATGCGCGCATCTTCTGCTGTGCGCTTATCATCGGTGCGCTTACCGTCTGTGCGCTTACTATCGGTGAGCTTCCTATCTTTGAGCTTGCCCTGGGCGCCCGTAACATCAACGCGGACCATATCCACGGAGCCTGCGACACCACTCGGGCAGACAACGGACGCGCAGATCGATCCGTCGCGGACGGCCCGGACGAAGTGCGGCGCGATCGGCGTCGGGAGAGAGGCCGAGATGGTGATCTCTTCCTGGCGCGCCGCGAATTCCTCACGCCGCGAGATCGCTCCCGATCGGCGGAGCCGGCTGAGGATCCATCGCTGACGCGCCAACGCGGCGGTCGGATTCCGCCGGGGATCGAAGCGCGATGGCCGTTGCGGAAGCGCCGCCAGGTACGACGCCTGAGCCCACGTGAGCTGCGAGGGCGAAATGCCGAAGTAGGCCTGCGCTGCGGCATCCGCGCCGACCACTGCGCCGCCATACGGCGCTTCCGCCAGGTACGACGAAAGGATTTCCTCCTTGCTGAAGCGGTGCTCCAGCCGTACCGCGTACAAGGCCTCGCGTACTTTCTCGGCGATCCCCCGGTTGGCCTGACCCCCCCGCGCCGCAGTCCTGCGGACCTTGACGAGTTGCTGGGTGATCGTCGATCCCCCCTGCACGACGGCGCCCGCCCGCACATCAGCGGCCACCGCTCGGCCCACGGCAACGGGATCGACTCCGACGTGCGACTCGAATCGCTCGTCCTCCGCGGCGATCGTGGCGGCTGCGAGCCGCGGGGCCAGACGGGACAGCGCGAGTCGGGTGGATGAACCACCGACCGATGTGCTCGCTGACGCGAGCCCCAGGGCGCGCGCCGACATTGCGTCGAGCGGAATGCCGTTGCGGTCCACCACGGCGACCCCGACCGCTGGCGCACGAACGCCAGCGGGAACCGGACCGAGCCGGATGAGCGAACCCGTCAGCATCGCGAAGGCGACGCCCAACGCCGCGCGACGCACGCGGCGCCGCCACGGTCGACGGCAACCGACCGGGGAGGAAGAAGACGGAGGGCTGATATCGGTCACGATCTCATCGCCGAAGTTGGTCCGGAGCAGCGCGACCGTCAGCCCTTCGGCGCCGTCACCGTGACAACGCTGGGCGCCGAGCGGCCATACACACTCGACCGATACATCTCCTCGGCATGGGTCGGCGCCGCGACGAATCGTCCAGGAGCGGTGGCCCGAGCGGTGTAGGTGTAGCGGAACGTACCGGGCTCGAGTTGCGTGGCGAAGAGCAGCACCCGGTCGTCGCGCACCTCGGTGTGATTGACACCCGCATACTCCGCGGGAACAACGCCGTCAGCGAATTCGACGCTCGGGCTCGACCCGGCGTCGTCACTGCCCTCGGTCGAACCGGTTGCCGTCGAAGCCAGTTTGGCGTCGAGCGCCTCGAACCCGGCCGGGAGCGCATCGTCGACCACGACGTTGCTGCGACGGTCAGGCGTCGTCACAATCAGCTCGACCGTCACCAGGTCGCCGGCGGCGAACGTCGTCGCCGGCTTCCCGAAGATGGACCTGACGCCCTTGTAGGGGAAGTACGAGCGCTCGATACTGAAGCCCTGGTTGCGGGCCTTGAGGGTTTCTGCGGGAAGTGCGTAGCGAAGCTGCGCCGACCAGTGGAGCGTGCCCTGCCCCTTCGCTGTGGCCGAGAGCGGGAAGCTCCCAGCGCCGAGATCGCCCAGCGGGAACTGCTTCGAAACCACGTCGAGAGAGCTCGCTCCGAACTTGTCCGTGAGGGCCACCGAGCCAGCCTTGACCAGGGCATCGATCGACGGCTTGACCTTCTCGCTGAACCGAGCGATGTCGGTGAACGATCGGAGCACGGCACCGTTGCTGTAGGTGTCGCCCCACGTCCCGTTCGTCCGCTTGTTCAACAGCCAACGCGACATCGGCGAGATGAGTGGATGGTCGGCGTCGACCTTCGTGAGCAGCGAGAGGAGATCGGCGGTCGCCACCGTGGACCCCGAACCCCGATACGAGAACCACGAGCCGTACCAATCCTCCGGTGCTTCCACCGATGCTTCGTCGCCGTCGAGACGAACCGAGGCGAGAAGATCACGGAACAGCCGTTCCGGAACCGGACCGGTGTCTCCTGCAGCGAGCATGGCGTCGAGCAGTGCGACCTGCTCGGAGTAGGGCACCGAGTCGTCAGTCGCAAGCTCGTTGACGAGGGTCGTCACAAGACCCCGCTCGGGCCGGCCGGCACGGGCGAGAGCCGCAGCCACCGTCGCTCGGGCCGTGGTGATGTCAGCAGCGCCTTCCTCACGGTCATCGGTGGTGAGGTCGCGCACCTGGCCGGCAAGATGATCACGGAGCTGAGCGACCATGCCGGACGGTGTCCGGAACTTCAACGCCCGGGCTTCGAGGAGGAGATCGAGCACCTTCGCCGTGAGGAAGGTGTCGCTGACCTCACCACCCGGCCAGTACGACAGCCCGCCGTCGTCAGCCCAGTACTGCGTGAGCTTGTCCAGCTCGGCCTGCACCCGCGCCTTGAGTGACGCAGGAGCCAAACCGGGCAGCTCGTAGCGGCCCTCCAGGGAAGACAGCGCAAGGATCACTTTCAGCCGCGACGACCGCTGCTCCAGGCATCCGTACGGATAGTCGACGAGCGACTCGACCGACTCCTGGAGACCGGCCAGGTTCGACGACGACGCCCGCAGCGACAGTCCACCGACACCGGGGATCGCACCGGCAGGAACTTTCACCGTCTCGACCTGTCCGACCGCCCCCGTCGCAGTGGCCTTCACCTCTCCTGATGTCGCGACGGTATCGAAGCGTTGCGTGAGCAACACCGGTATCGATGCCGCGGCGGCGTCCTTCGTCCCGGGGGCCGAACCGTCGCCGAACGTGCCGCGCAAGGTCAACGCGGCATCGCCGAGTCTCGTGGCCCGCAACGTGAATCGGACTTCCGTCGGCGAGGACCCCAACGCCGGCAGCGTGATGCTCTTGGGTCCGTCGACGGTCAGCGGGCTGTCGCTCGGAAGATCGAGCGTGACCGTGGCCGGCCCGGTGGTGCCCGAGAGGTTCTGGACCACGGCTCCGGCCTCGAACCGATCGCCGATCGACACGAAGCGGGGCAGCGCCGGCCGCACCTGGAACGGCGTCGAGATCCGGAGCTCGGAATCGTCGGAACCGAACCGGTCCGCGCCGCTCGTGGCCACCGCGATCACGCGGTAGGCCGTGAGTGACTCGGGCAGCTTCAGCGGCACCGTTGCCTCGCCGTCGGCTCCGACCTTCACCGAAGCCGACCAGGCCGCGAGGATGCGGAAGTCGGTTCGGACACCGTTGCCGCTGTCGTCGTCGCCGCCACCACCGCCCGGCTCCCCGGTAAACGCAGGCGCTTCATCACCTTTCTCGGCGTCGGCGAACTCGTCGCTGCCGACGCGGACGAGGCGCATACGGCTATCGCTGGTGCTCACGTCGAGGTTTCGTTGGTCGTAGAAGGCCGTCAGGAGATCGGGCGTCTGGTAGTTCGTGAGCCGGAGCACACCCTCATCGACCGCCCAGAGGGTGACCTCACCGGAGGCCGGCTTGCCATCGGCGCCGACGACCTTGACGCTGGCGGTGCCCTTGGCGCCGGGGAGGTACTCCTTGCGGTCGGCCGACACCGAGACCTTCAGGGATTGCGCGGTCGGTGGCACCGACAGGTTCACCGAGCCGGTGAGCACCGCGGGCCTCCCTCGGTCTCCGTCGGTCGACGCCATCGGTTCGGTCCGCCCCTTCGTCAACGTGATGGACGCGTAGACGTTCGGGGTGAACTCGGCGGCGATCGGGACATCGACGACGGCGGCCGAACTCGTCACCTCGAACCGCCTGGCCTCGACCACGCCATTGCGTTCGAGGGTAAGCAGACCAGACGCCTTCGTCCAGGGCGACTTGATAAGAATCCTGGCGGTTTCGCCGGCACCATAGGAGTCCTTGTCGGCAACCAGTTCGACGCTGGGCGAGTCGTTGTTCTCCTCCCACGCCACTTCGCCGGCACCGATCACGTAATCGATCAGCCCGGATTCGAGGTAGTTCTGCCGGGTGTCGGAACCGAAGACCCGGATCTCGTAGGTGCCCGGCTTGTCCGGGGTGAACGAGACCGTCGTCGCCACATCAGCCGTGGTCGTGAAGTCCTTGGAGCCGATCTCCTTCTCGCGCCATCCGCCTTCCTTGACCCGGTCGCCGTTCGACGACACGCGCTCCACCGATACCCAGTCCCACCGGAACAACTTCGCCGTGCCCTTGACAGCACCGATCACCGCGCCCTTGGGCGTGGCCGCAACGATCTCCGCCGTGAGCGCCTCGCCGGCGCGGGCGAACGAACCAGTCCGGCGCACGCCGAACAGAAACTCACCCGGGTAGACGACGGTGCTGGCCCGAGCGGCGAACGCCTGTCGGCTGACGTCGGAGACCTCGGCCTCGAACGTGACTTCGAGCGGACGGTGGCGTCGGGTCTCGACCGGCAACGATCCTGTCGCCGTGGTCACCCCGCCCGCGCCGATCGTCTCCGGGAGAGACGCTTTCGAGAGCTCGTTGGGCGAGTCGGGTGCGCAGGTGTCGTTGGCGTCGTAGAAGCACTGATAGTCCCACGAGAACGAGTTCGGGTCGAGCCCCTTCACCTTCACCGGCGGGGTCACGTAGGAGGTGTAGATGCCGACGTCCCATCGAACGGAACCGTCAGCGAGCGGTGCTCCGAAGAGATACCGACTGGTGGCGGCGGCACTCAGGTCGTCGCCGCGAATGGCCTGCGCGCCAGCCTTCATGTCGACCACGAAGTCCGGTCGGCGGAACGAGGTGACGAGGAACGACGCATAGGCGCCCGGGACGTTCACGGAGTACACGCCCTGGGACGCCCCGGCGGGAACGGTGAAGGCGAGGTCGAACGATCCGGCGGGCGACACCTTCACCGACCGCTTCACGATGCGAGCACCACGACCGTCCTGAACGGTCAGCGGGAGCTCCGCGATCGATTTCGGAAGCGCGCTTATCTTCTCCAGTTCCTCCATTCGGAGGACGCCCTTGACGTGCACGCGGTCACCGAGCCGGTAGACGCCGCGGTCGGTGAACATCGAGCCCTTCAGCGTGGCGCCCGGGGTCAGCTTGGCGTCAAGGGCCAACCGCTCCTTGCGCTCCGCCAACTCCTGGGCCGAAGCCGAGCTCTCGTCGAACTCGTAGGAGTAGTCGTCACCCCACGTACGCCAGCGGGTCTGGGCATACGCCGTGTCATCGGTTCCGCCACTCTTCGCTTCGACGATTGCGACCACATCACACGAGCCGCAGCCGCGGTCAGGATGCGGCGGTGCGGTGACGACACCATCCACGTTCGTCTTGCCCGACCAGTACGACGCCTTGCCCTCGGCGAAGAGCGAGACGGACGCGCCCTTGACCGGTTCTCCCGTGGATAGCGACGTGACCGCGACGACGACGTTCGATCGCGAGGCCTTGATCGTGACGCCGAGGTCGGTCCGCTGCACCAGCATGACCTGCCATCCGGGGACCCCGCCCACGTCGCGGTCGCGTCGCGAGCCGAGCGTCACGAAGGGCGTGCCGTTGCCGTTGTAGCGCGAGCCAGGGACGATCGCGCCGGGACGCACCGCGACCAGGAACACCCCGCGTTCCTTCTTCGCAGTGGCATCCTTGGCCGGCCCTCCGAGACGAACCGATTGGATGCCCGTCTGATCGACGGCCGTGCCGATCGGGACCGCCCGCGGCGTCTCCTTCGCCAGCGAAAGCGGCTTGGCCTTGGGCAGGCCGGCGTAGGACCGGGCGATCTTGACGATGTCCGCCGGGGCCACGGTGCGCGAGATCACGTCGAGCGAGGTCACGTTGCGGACCCTGGCGCGAATCGATGCAACGGCCGGCTCAACGACGAGCTCACCCCCGGGTACCTGCGTGAAGGTCGAAAAGCGGCCGAAGCTGACGAGCCGAACAGCGTCGTAGCCGAGCGTGCCGTCAAGTGTCGGCGTGTCCTTGCTCACCGCTATCTCGTAGGACCCACCGGGCTCGAAGGTGGCCCAATTCATTTGCAGCACGTCGCTGCTCGACAGGTCGTCGGACGCGTCTGCCGGAGTCGCATACGTCGTCACGGCGTTTGTCTTGGTGTTACGTACACGTATCATTCCGTCGAGAGCCCGACCGAAAGGACTCACGCCGAGAATGTCCAGCGGCTTGATCGACTCGGGGTCGCACCCATTCCGACATCCGCGGGTCACCAGGAACGGCGTGCGGAGCGTGGCCGGCCCGGCGACGGAGCGAGGGAGCGCGGCCAGAGGTCCGGCGTCGGACACGATCCCGCTTCCGAGCACCGCCCAGATGCGCGCATCGGCCGGAGGGGTCTTCTCGAGAGAAACCACCGTGCACACCCCAGACTGCGGGTCATCGAAGGTGCACCGCTCGTCGCGCACGAACGACACCTTCGATGCCATCGTGGTCCTCGTGGCCGTCGCAGCCAGGCGGTCTTCGAACGCTTGCGTTCCGACGGAGTCCTTGGCCCGCATGACAGCGAGTTCTTCTGCCGTCGGCCGGTACCGGTCGATGCTCACCTTGACGGGCCGGAACTCCATCGTCGTGTTTGCCGCGAGGACCTCGCCGCGGACGTTCGGGAGGCAGGTCAACCGCAACGTGCGAAGTCCATCGTCGGCGGTCTGAACGCCTTCAGAACCGGCGAACGAACACTGCGGGCGTGGGGTCTCGAACGTCGTGATGGACGGTGTCGCCAGCGTCGTGCCGTTGAGCGCCTTCAATCCGGTCACCGTAACCGTGAAGGCGGTGGCCAGCGGGAGCGTTGCATCCGGCTCGAACAGCAACGTGCGGGTGGACGCCCAGCGGAACGACCCGTCGACCCGCGGCGTGATCTTCACGAATGGCGAGGGATCGAGCTGTCCGTCGATGTCGCCGAGCGCGGTCACCGGCCGATCGAAGAGCCAGCGCAGAACGGTCCGATCCGCCGCGCGCAGGCGACCCGTCGGGGTCGCCAGCACCACTCGCAACGACACGTCCGCCTTCGGGACCTGCAGACTGGCGTAGGACCCCCCGACCGATCCCGGGGCCGCCGAACCACCGGAGCTCGCCGCCTGCGCCACCGGTGGAAGGACACCCGCCGCAAGGAGAACGGCAAGCACCGCCATGGCCGCTCGGCCACGGAGGCGCTTCCCGGAGGTTTCGGCGGTCACGCCGAGTGCACCGGTGGTCTGGTCGTTGCGAAACTGCCTCATAGCCGTCCTTGTTGTGGCCCGTTCGGTGACCAGGACCGGGTCCCACGGTCACCCGTGATCTCCAATCCCGTGCGCCCACGGAGGTGTGTTCTAGCCGTTCAGCCAGCTCGGTTGTAGGACGCCGCCCGACGTGCATCCGGTTCCCGGCTCTTCGACTCGAGTGACCCGGGCGTTCGGCGACCCCGCCGAACGAGAAAGCACTTAGGTGTTCTTCCCCGCATGCCGATACTTCGTCCGTGTCTTCTCCCGACGGCCGTTTCCGATTGGTCACCGAACGGCTGCAGGCTCGGAGCCGGCGAAATCTGACGTCGCTGGTCGGGATCGTCATGCTCGTGGGTGGCATCGCCAACGGCGCGCTTCTCGAACGGCCCAAAGCCATCGACAACCTCGATCGGGTCCTTACCGCCGAGGTCGACACCGCAGCACAGCAGCTCGACTCGTTCTACAGCGGGATCTCGATCGCGCTGCGGGCGACCGCCCGGCAGGCCGACCTCGCCGGAGCACTCCGCCCCTCGAACGAGGCAGCGCTCACCGCCGCGCAGTCCTCCGCTCGTCGGCGCCGGGTCGAGGAGAGCCTCGAGTACCTCCAGAACATCTCGTCGCTGCGCCTCGTCTCGCTCACCGTGTACAACCCGGATGGAACGGCGATGATGACGACCGGCGGGTCCGCCGTCCCGGCACCCATCGGACCGTCGGACGTCGCGGACTTACCGGTTGCCGCCGCCCATGTCAGTGCAGCGTTCTGGGGAGCGCCGGGGACGATCACCATCTCCAAGCCGCTCGGCATCGGCACGTCCGAGCCGGTGATCGCCGTCGCTACTCCCGTAATCGGTGAGGACGGTCGCAAGGTCGGCGTGCTCGAAGCCCGCACCCGCCTGGACGGACTGCGTCGGAGCCTGGGCGGACGGGTCTATCCCACACTGCTCATCAACGCCGCAACGGGTGCCACCGAAATCGACTCCAGGTCCGCGGCGAACGAGACGATGCGGCGTGGGCCCGCCCCCGACGCCGACTCGTTCGTCCTCCGCGTTCCTGCAGCGGCCGTGCGTGGCTCGCTCAACGTCGACGGGCGTCGCACCTCCTGGATCCGGGCCAACAGCATCGGCAACGAGAACGACTGGGTCGTGGCTGTCAAGAATCGCAGCGCGAACTCCCTCTTCGACGGGCTCGGTCCGTCGACCTTCGGCCCGCTCTTCACCGGGTTGTTCCTCCTCGTCATGGCGCGGTCCTCGGCACGCAGCGAGCGGGGTCGTCTCGAGCAGGCGCTCACCGACGAGCTCACCGGCCTCCCCAGCCGCCGGCTCCTCAAAGACCGTCTCGAGCAGGCCGTGCTCCACGCCAAGCGAAGCGCGCCGGGTGCCGAGGTGGCCCTCATGGTGCTCGACCTCGACCGCTTCAAGGAAGTGAACGACGCCCTCGGCCACTCGAACGGGGACCGACTCCTCGTCGAGATCGCCCGGCGGCTGCGCGGCGTGCTCCGGGAGAACGACACCATCGCCCGACTCGGCGGCGACGAATTCGCCGTCGTGATCAGCACGTCGAGTCCGTCCGGCGACGTCGAGGTCGCGGAGAAGCTGCTCGCCGCCTTCAGTCAACCGGTCTCGATCGACGGACTCCTCATCACCGTCGGAGCCAGCATAGGTATCGCCCGTTTCCCGGCCGATGGTGAAGACCCGGAGCGACTGCTGCGCAGCGCCGACGTGGCGATGTACAACTCGAAGCGCAACCGGTTGCCATGGGTTCGCTACGCCGTTGAGAACGACCCGAGTGACCCGGCCCGTCTCGAACTGCTGTCGGATCTGCGGTCGGCGATCGGAACATCACAGCTCGAACTGCACTACCAGCCCAAGGTGAACCTGGCCACCGACGAAGTCATGGGCGTCGAAGCGCTCCTTCGCTGGACTCATCCGACGAAGGGTCCGATCCGCCCGGATACCTTCATCAGCATCGCCGAGCAGACCGGCGTGATCGCACCTCTCACCGACGACGTCCTGCGCAAGGCCGCCCGCCAGCTGCGCGTCTGGATGCAGGAAGGCCGGGAGTTGTCCGTCTCCGTCAACATCTCCGCGGCGAACCTCACCGAGGGCGAGTTCGTCGAGCGAGTGCGGCGAATCGTCAGCGAGGAGGACGCTCCGGCGGAGTACATCACGCTCGAGCTCACCGAGAGCGCGGTCATGAGCGATCACCGACGCGGTCTCGAGGTGCTCAACGAGCTCGCGTCCATCGGCTTTCGTCTCTCGATCGACGACTTCGGCACCGGCTACTCGTCGCTGTCGTACCTCCAACGCCTGCCGGTGGACGAGCTCAAGATCGACCGCTCCTTCGTCAAGACGCTCACCGATGACCAGGTGAACCGGTCGATCGTGCGATCGACCGTGGACCTCGGCCACAACCTCGGCCTGTCGGTCGTCGCCGAAGGTGTCGAGGACGGCGAGACGCTCAGCGCTCTCGCCGAGCTCGGTTGCGATGCCGCACAGGGCTACTTCATCGCCCGACCGATGTCGGCATCGGCCTTTCTCGACTGGCTCGAGGCACGTCCATCGGACGCCGTCGCGGTCGGCGACATCTCGCCGGCCACTCCTGCGGCCACGCTGACGATCGAGCTTCCCCCCAACTGAGCCGACAGTTGACGGCACCAGGTTCGCTCCTCGGCGCTACATGGCATCGTTGGAGCGCCTCGCCTGTTCGACGGCCCGGATGATCTGAGCAACGACCACCTGCGTCGGACGGTCATCCACCTCCACGATGATGCCGGCCGCATCGGCATAGAGCGGGGCACGTTCGATGATCAGTCGCCGGAGCACTCCCTCGGGATCGCCCGCCAGCACCGGCCGTCCGGCTCCGGTCCCGACGCGGGTGACCAAGGTGTCGAGCGAAGCACGGAGCCACACCACGTCCGACCACGAGCGGAGCAGCAACCGGTTGTGCTCGGCGATCACTGCGCCGCCGCCGAGCGACAGGACGGCCGGAGTCTGCGTGGCCAGGAAGTCGGAGATCACCTCGGACTCCTTCGCCCGGAACCACGCCTCGCCGTGGGTCGCAAAGATCTGCGCGATCGGCATGCCGACGGCAGTGACGATCTCGGCGTCGGTGTCCAGCAACGGGCGGCGGAGTCGACGCGCCAGCGCATGACCGACCGTTGACTTCCCCGACCCCATCATGCCGACGAGCGAGATGTGGCGAGGCGAGGCCGGCTGAACGGGCCTTCGTCGTGAGGCGGACCGCAATGTCGTGGGCGCTTACTGCTTCGCCGCGAGGTACTCGACGTAGGACCGGTGGTTCCGGACGAACTCCGCCACGGTGTCGCCACCGAACTTCCGTTGGGCCTCGGCGGCCAGGACCAGCGCGACCATCGTTTCGCCGACGACACCGAGTGCAGGGACCGCGGTCACGTCGGTGCGCTCCTTGAAGCTCACCGTGGCCTCTTTGGTCGCCGTGTCGACCGTCGCCAGGGTCGGCCTGTTCAAGGTGGCGAGCGGCTTCATCGCCGCACGCGCCACGAGCAGTTCGCCCGTGGTCATGCCACCTTCGGTGCCACCGGCGAGCGTGGACTCGCGCCGGTAGGTCGACGCGGTCGCATCCCACACGATCGGGTCGTGCGCTGCGCTTCCGCGCCGACCGGCGACCTCGAACCCGTCACCAATCTCGACTCCCTTGACCGCCTGGATCGAGGCCAGCGCCTGGGCAAGGAGACCATCGATCTTGCGGTCCCAGTGCACATGACTCCCGAGCCCGACCGGCACGTTGTACGCCAGCACCTCGATGATGCCGCCGAGTGAGTCGCCATCCTTTGCGCACGCCTTGATCTCTTCGATCATCAGCGCCTCGGCGGCTGCATCGAAGCACCGAACAGGCGACTCGTCGACCCGTGTGAGATCCGACGGACTCGGTCGACGCTCCGACGTGCTCCGCGCCTGACCCATCTGGATCACGTGGGAGAGAACATCGACCCCGATCGAGCCGAGAAGGGCCTTCGCCAGCGAACCGGCGGCACACCGGGCCGCGGTCTCCCGTGCGCTCGCTCGTTCGAGCACGTTGCGGGCGTCATCGAAGTCGTACTTCTGCATGCCTGTGAGGTCGGCGTGGCCGGGGCGCGGCTGGGTCAGCGGTTTCGTGGTGGCCCCCGGTCCGGCACTCATCTCCTCCTGCCACTTCGGCCATTCGGTGTACGCGATCATCCCGCTCACGGGCTATCCCAGCGTCCGCCCTGGGCGGACACCGCCCAGGAGCGTGACCTCGTCCTGCTCAAAGCGCATCCGCGGCCCACGGCCGTAGCCGAGCCGACGTCGACCGAGCTCACGGCAATCTCCTCGGTGGTGATGGCAAGACCAGCCGGCAGCCCCTCCAAGATCACGGTCAGGGCCTGCCCGTGGGACTCACCGGCGGTCAGATAACGAAGCACC
>JANMYF010000157.1:0-1783 GCA_031381685.1 Acidimicrobiia bacterium | reverse complement strand
ACTGGCGCAGGTGTGAATTCGTCATGGTGTGAGGCTAGGCAGCAACGCCGGACTGAGACGAATCGCGAACCATCGTTCGCGATTCCACCTCGGAACCGAATACCGGTCGACCCGGCGATCAGACCCCGGGCTTCCAGTCCTCGCGGGGCGCGGAAAGCCCATCGGTGTGGGAGTGGGCCCACTCCTTGGTCACGAGCCAGCGTGGCGAGCTCTAGCTGCGGGTCGTCGGATCGATCATGGTCTTCACTTCGGTGATGACCGTCGCCGGGAATCCAGAGATCCGGGAGTGTTCCCGGATCGCTTCCTCATCTTCTGCCAGGTAGAGACAGAACGTCTTGTCCCCCGCAACGTAGCTGTGCTCCCACTGCACCCGCGGCGCAAGCTGAGCAAGTGCGGCGTTCGACGTTGCCGTCGCTCCTGCCAAGTCGTCGGCGGAAGATCCCCCGATCCCCGGCAGGTCCCGTTCGATCACGAACCGCTTTAGAGCCATGTCGACCCTCCTTTGTTGACCGAACCGTAGTAGTCGATAGACCCGGTATCAACTGACCGGTCGGGTTGAGTGGGTCAATTGGTGCGATCACCGTGGTCGGCGACAGCAGTCGGTCGGGAAACGCGCGCTGGCGGCCATGCTCCAACGAGCGCCCGAAGGACTCCGGCCCACCGAAGGATACGATCGCCAGGGTGGACGCGGAATTCTTCGGCCAGGTCCGCGATGCTGTCGAAGGGTTCGTGGCTGTCGTCGGCCCCAATCTGCGGACCACCTCGCACGGTCGGGGTGTGAAGGTGTGGTTTGGCGACGCCACGCGTGAGCATTTCGAAGCGCAACTGGTACGCGTCGGGGAACAGGTCGTCCTAGAGATCGGTTTTCATGCGGAGCATCCCGACGCAGCGAAGAACGATGAGGTGCTCACCCGCCTCACCGCGCAGGAGCGAACGTGGCGTCGCGAACTGGGCAAGGAGCCGGAGGCGGGCCCCTTCCTGGGCCGTCGAGGGTGGACCCGTGTCTCGGAATGCTGGGACCCACCGGCCGCGACGCTCGACGCCGCAATCGACGTAGCGGCGCGACTCGCGGACTTCGTCATTGCGATCGAGCCGCGCCGGCGGGTTTAGCCCACGCAGTTGAAGGTGTGCACCGCGACCCGCGGGCCGACTCCACGATCGTGCTGGGGCGGTGAGCCGCAGCACGAAGCACACGAGGTCGATCAGACGCTCTGAACTGCCGGTCTTTGTCAGGCGGGCGGGACGGCTTGCGGTCCTCGGGCCGCAGAACCCGAGCCCGGCGCCTACGCGGAACTTCCGATCCCACACCGGCCGGGACCAGTCGTGCCGCGTAGGCTCGTCTTCCGATGCGACCTCACACCCCGCTCTCCACAACGTCCACCCCGGCGGTCACGACGACCGCGGCTGACGAACGAGAACTCCGCCTCCTCGAATGCGCGATCGGCTACCGGATCCTCGGCGCCCACGGATGGGGATCCACTGGCGATGGCCATATCTCCGTCCGCGATCCCGAACGGCCCGATCACTTCTGGATGGCCCGCTACGGCGTCCCGTTCAACCTGGTGACCGTGCGCGACCTCGTGCTGGTCGGCCCGACGGGCGACGTTGTCGAAGCACCCGGTGGCCTCGACACCGGAATCAACCGGGCGGGCTTCCATATCCACTCCGCCGTGCACGACGCTCGACCCGACGTGGTCAGCGCGTGCCACACGCACACGGGTTACGGGACTCCCCTCGCGGCTCGCCGACAGCTCATCCGGCCGATCAGCCAGGAGTCGTGTGC
>JANMYF010000133.1:0-3938 GCA_031381685.1 Acidimicrobiia bacterium | reverse complement strand
TTGTCGATCGTCGGCTTTCCGAGGCTGTCCTCGAAGAACCCGATCGCTCGGTCGCCGAAGTACCACCCGAGCATGAAGTACACCGGATCGGAAGCGAGCAATCGGGGAATGCCGACGGCGAAGTACGGCACGAGATCGATCCGTGAGGCCGTCAGGATGAACCACCGATAGCGCGGGGCCAACGCGAGCAGCGTGAGCGGGTGGTTCTTGAGCAGTTCGGGAGCGGCGCCACCAGCGGCCAGTCCGAGGATATAGAGACCGATGACGACCGCGAGAAGGGCCGGACCGACCCACTTCGCCGGCGTCCGCCGAAGGGTGCCACCCGCGATATCCGTCGTCGAACCGTTGCTCATGTTGCCTTTGACCCTATCGGCCTGCCTGATGTGCCGGGTGCGATCACGTACGCTGGCCGGAGATCGACGCGTGGTGTCCATGTCGCCGACCGCCTCTCGCCCATGACTTCTTCCCGGTCCTCGACCCGTTCACGCGTCGCCTTCGCCGCGCTGCTGTTGCTGCTCTTCGGATTCGCCTTCGGTGGCGCCTACGTCTTTCGTCAGCGTCAGCTCGATGAGACGGTCGTCTCCGTCGATTCCGGGCCGGCCGCGGACACCACGACACCACCGGAGACCACCACACCGCTGGCCGTCGATTCGACGACCCCCGTCGATACCACGACGCCTACCGAGACGACTTCGCCCCCCGAGACCACCAGTGCGCCTGTCACCACCCGTGCACCGCAGGAGCTGTCGCTGTCGACGGACGGCACCCTGTTCCAAGCAGCGAGCGACCGGGCGCTCTGGGACGATTCCGTCGGCTGCGACAGCATCGCCACCCAGACGGGCGCGGCGAGCGACTGTGATCGACTCTCGATCGGCGGCGTGAACATTGCCTGGGTGCTCGACGCCGGCGGCGGTGCCACGGTGCTGCAGAACGATCTGGGTGCGGACGAGCCCGGCACATGGAACGTCGAGCTCGAGACGGGTTCGACGCCGACCCGCCGTCCGCTGATCACCGATGTCACGGGCGACGGACAGCCGGAGCTGCTGTTCGGGTTCCGGTCCGACTCCTCGCTGATGGTTGACATCGTCGAGATCCGCGACGGCAATGCGGGTGTCGTGCTGCACCTCGACCTTCCCGATGGACGGGTGACCGCCGGCGACGGCCAGATCGACATCTGGCAGAAGAATGACGCCGGTTCCTTCGAACACTGGACCGTCACGCGCAACAGCGGGCGGTGGACGAAGGACGGTTTCGAGCGGACCACGTCCGCTCCTGCCGGGAACCTGTGACCTCCGGCGACGGGTCCGCCGGTTGCATTGTGTTCAGTCGTGCCGACGGCTCAACGCGAGGTTGAGACCGACACCGACGATCGCGAGGCCACCGACGCCCGACATCGTCGACAGCCGTCTCGGTGAACGGGCGAACCAGTTGCGCATTGATCCGGCGACCATGCCGTAGGTTCCGTCCGACAGCGTGGCGAGGGTCTGGAACATGACCGCGAGCACGAACATCTGCAAGGTCACGTGGCCACGGTCGCGGTCGACGAATTGTGGCAGCGCGGCACTTGCGAAGACGATCACCTTCGGGTTCGTGACACCGACGACGAAGCCCTCACGCAGGACACGTCGGAGCGGCTTTGGTTCGGCGCCGCTCAAGGTCGCCTGCGTGAGCGCGTGCCGGTGGCGGAACGCCTGCACGCCGAGATAGACGAGGTAGCCCGCGCCGACGAGTTTCACGATGTTGTACACAGTGATCGACCGCTCGACGATCGTTCCCAGGCCGAGGGCGACGAGGCACATCTGCAGGAACGCTCCGGCGCTGTTCCCGAGCACGGTGGCCAGCGCCGTGCGCCTGCCGTAGGCCACGCCTCGGCTGATCACGAACAGCACGCTAGGACCCGGGATCACCAGGATCACGAGAGCGGTCGCGAAGAACCCCGGGAGACGATCGATCGGCGGCACGAGGGATCACCCTACCGACCGACGCGCCGCGGGGATTGGGAATTTCCGTAGCGCCCAGCGCTCCAGAGTTTCCAAACCCTCCGAGCAGTCAGGTCAGACGGCGATGAGGACGAGTGCGGCGACAGCGATGGCGAAGCCGATCAACTGAATTCTCGTGATCTTCTCGTGGTCGACGAACCGGGAAAGGATGACGGTGCTTGCCGGATAGAGGGAGACGAGCACCCCGGCGATCGCCACCTGGCCGGCTTGCGCCGAGAGCGTGGCGAACACGTTGGCGGTCATGTCGGCCGCGCCGGCAGCCAGAGTGAGCCCGAGGACCTTTCGAGGTACGACGGGCGACACGCGCTGGCTGAGCGCGACGATTACGGCAAACGCGACGCCGACGGGCTTCGCGGTGACCAGTGGCCACACGCCGACGTCGTCGCCGGCTCGGTCGAGGGCAACGACGAACAACCCGAAGAAAATGCCGGCGATGAACGAGGTGGCCAACAGCGACAGCGAAGGTCGGCGGTGATGTTCGTGAGCGTCGTGGGCGTCGTCACCACCTCGGCTGATCAACGCGATGGCCGTCAGGGCAAGGGCGACGCCAACGGCGTGCGTGGTCGTGAGGCCTTCGCCGATGATCACCCCGGCAACGACCGGGACCACGGCACTCAGCACGGCGGTGATCGGCGAGACCACGCTCATGGCGGCGAGGCTCAGGGCCTGGTACAGCAGGAGCAGCCCGGTGGCCCCGCACACACCGCCCAGTCCGCCGATGAAGAGCGCCCGGGTCGTCGGCCCGCTGCCGCCGAGGAACGGCACGAGGGCCAGCACGAGAGCCCACCCGAGGACCTGCGAACTCGCAGTGACGGCGATGCTCGACGTGGTCCGTGAGGCCCGCCCGCCGGCGTAATCGGCGGAGCCATAGAACAGAGCACAGGTGACCCCGTAGATGAGCGTCAGCACGGGAACAGGTGTTGGGAGAGAGGTTGCCCCCATATATGGGGGTCAAACACCTCCCAACGTCGTTGGGAGGTGTTTTGCCGCAGTTCGCTCGGGACGGCCACGGCGTGCACGTCGACGAGGGTACCCGGGTCCGGTTCAGGTCCCGGTGTAGTTCGGCGGCCGCTTCTCCAGGAACGACTTCACGCCTTCTCGGTGGTCGTTGGTCTGGAACAGCTCGCCGAGGGTCGATGAGACCCACGATCCGAGCTCTGCCCAGTCCGGGTCGAGCGCCTTGCGCAGCCCGGCCTTGAGCTGCTGCACCGCCAACGGAGGGTTCGCGGCAATGCGGTGCGCCAGGGTGAGCGCGGTGGGAAGCAACTCGTCGTGGGGAACGACTCGCCCGACGAGCCCGATGCGCAGGGCCTCTGCCGCGTCGATCACCTCGCCGGTGAACAACAGCTCGGCGGCCTTCTCGCGGCCGACCAGTGCGGCCAGTCGTCCGATGCCGGGGGCGTCGCTCACCAGACCGCGCAGGACGAACAGCTCACCGAATCTCGCCTTCTCACTGGCCACCCGCAGGTCCGCCATGATCGCCAGCTCCATGCCCCATCCGACCGCTGCGCCGTTCACCGCGGCGATCACCGGCACGTTGGTGTGAAGGAGCGCGTCTGCGGCAGGAGTGAGCCGCGGGCCGCCGCGTGCCGCCGAGCCCACGTCGGGAGGACGGTCGCCGCCGCCCATCACCTGACGCACGTCGTCACCGGAGCAGAACGCCGGATCGGTGCCGGTGATCACGACGCAACGCGCCGTCGCGTTGCGAATCGCGTGCTCGAGCAGTGCGTACGTCCGGTGGGTCAAGGCGTTGCGTGCGGCGGGGCGATTGATGGTGAGGACCTCGACGTCACCTTGGCGAGTAACGATGAGCTCGTCGTCGTTGGCCGTTGTGTGGTCGTCGATCCCCATGCGTCGATTGTTGCCGCTGCCAGCGCCGGGTGCACAGCGACGTCGAGCCTCAGTCCTCGTTCAAGGTGACGACGTTGAGCGGGCCGC
>JANMYF010000129.1:0-2093 GCA_031381685.1 Acidimicrobiia bacterium | reverse complement strand
GTCCGACAGAGTTGAGCTCGCCGCTGCAGTGGCCACCGCTCCCTCTCGCGCCAGGAAGACCCCCGCGGCATCGCACCCGTCGATGGTCTCCGCGGCGAGGGCGACGATGTGCTGCAACGTCTCGACGACCGACCCCGGCCGCAACAACTGCTCCGCCACCCGGGCGAAGTTCTCCTCGAGGAGTTCGAGGTCAAGTTCGCTGGCCATGATGACAGTTCACCACGTCCCGGCTCACTGTTCCCCCGTCGACGCCCCGATAGTTCGGTCAGAGGATCACTGGTACGATGAGACTGCGCCTTCGACAAGCAGGGTTCGGTAGCGGTTTCGGCCGCTCGCAACCACCCGTGAAAGCTGTCGGTCATGGCCTCGAAGGAATCGGCGTTCCTGGCTCCGCAACCCACGTCGCTTGGCGATTTCGGCATCGACATCGCCTTCGATGACAACGTCACCATCGTTTCCGTGACCGGCGACGTTGATAACTGTACCGCTCCGACGCTCACTTCAGTCCTCGGTGCGCTTACCGACGCGGGCCACGTTCGGATCGTTCTCGACGTTACCGGGGTGACGTTCTTCGGCGGCAGGGGCCTGGGACTGGTTTCGGTTGCATCGCTCCGCCTCGATTCGTTGGCAGGCACCTTGACGATCCGTGGGGCGTCGGCGGCCGTCCGGCGCCTGTTCGCCCTGCCCGGCGTCGGTGGGGCGCCAGGTGTGATGTTTGTGAGCGCGCCGCACTCCGATCTTGGTACCGAACAGCGGGCGGGGGACCGGACGGCGATTCTGGCGAGCCCGCAAGCAGTACGTTCCGGTCTCGTCCGGTCGGTCGCCGCGCCGACCAGCACAAAGGTGATCGACGCCGCCCTCCGGCTCGTAACGGTGTTGGCCGCGGCCACCGTCGACGGAGCCGACGGTGTGAGCGTGACCCTGGCACGGGGCGGACACATGGTGACGGTGGCATCGAGCGACGACACCGTTCTGCGGATGGACGAACATCAGTACCGTACGGGCGAGGGGCCATGCCTGGCGGCGGCGTCCGAGGGACACTGGTTCCATGTGGAGTCCCTCGCCGAAGAACAGCGATGGCCCGACTTCGTTCCGCTGGCCCTCAGCGAGGGGATCGCGAGCGTGCTGTCCACGCCACTGCTCGTGGCCGAGCGGCCGCTCGGTGCGCTCAACATCTATTCGACGAGCGAGCATGCCTTCGGTCTCGAGCAGCAACAACTCGCTGCGCTCTTCGCCACCCAGGCCGCGACGATTCTCACGGACGCCGGTGTTGATCTCATCAGCGCCGATTTCGCCATCCGGACCTTGGAGGCGCTGCGCGCACGCGAGGTCATCGCACACGCCCAGGGAGTCGTCATGGCCCGTCGGCACGTGGGTCGTGCTGAGGCGGCCGCGGCTCTGCACCGTGCGGCACGATCGGCGGAGATCTCCGTCGCTGCTCATGCGGCCGACGTCGTGGCGTCGACTCATGACAAGAGCGGCACAGGTCGCTGAGCTCTCCATGGACAAGCGCATCGATATTCTCGAACAAGCCCGTCGCGACCTCGGTCTTTCGGTGGAGGATCTCTGGTTGCGCTACTTCGCCCTCGGCGGCATGAATGCCGCGCTGGAAATCGAAGCGATTCTGTTCGGGGCCCTCGTCTCCGATGACCACAATCGCGACATCATCGCAGTCGCGCTCAACGAACGATTCTCCGAGCTTGGCGGAGACCACCCGGTCCGCTACTCCGGTGACGACGATCCACCTGTCGTTTGACAGCCCCCTTTGCGGGGTACCGGTGCGGGCATGCCCGAACTCACCGATCTTTCCGAGCAGCCGATCAGCTTCAACGCCGAGAGCAGCAAGAAGGCGCGTCTCGACTCGTCTGCTTTCCGCGGCCGTGTCCCGGTGGTGATTGTGTTTGTCGGAGCGCACGGACCCGAGGCCGACACCGCGATCCTTGGCCTTGACCGTGCCCTCATCCGCTTCGGCGAGCGGCGCATTCAGCTCCTTGTGGTGGTCGATGGGTACCCCTCGGAGGTTGCTGATCGACTGGCGGTGACCGTTCCGTTGATCACCGACGACGGTCTCGCCGAAGAGCTCAACGCCAAAG
>JANMYF010000120.1:0-17639 GCA_031381685.1 Acidimicrobiia bacterium | reverse complement strand
ATGCGTATTTCACCGAGCGAATCGAACCTCACCTCGATGACGACCACGTGCGCTTTGTCGGCGCGGTTGGTGGCACCGACCGTGTCGAATTGCTCGGCGGCGCAGCCGCGCTCCTCCACCTCATCGATTTCGACGAGCCGTTCGGATTCAGCGTTGTCGAAGCAATGACATCGGGTACGCCGGTCGTTGCGTTCGATCGTGGCTCGATGCATGAGTTGATCGACGTCGCGAGCGGTGTGCTGGCCCACGATGTGATGTCCGCTGTCGCAGCAGTCCGGACCGCCATTGCACTTGATCGCCGTGGCGTCCGCGACTCCGCGGTCAGACGGTTCAACGTCACCGCGATGGTTACCAAGTATGAGGCGCTCTACCGAACACTCGTCAGGTGAGGACGGGCACCGAAGCGGCCCGTGACGCAACGCCATCCGGTTCCGACAACGGACCGCGGAGTCGCTGCACCGGGTACAGACCGGAATCCTGCTCTTCGTAGGACCAGTCCGGCTGCTTGTCGGCGAACGAGTCATCGAGCACGGCGACTCCATCGACGATGTCGAGTATCGGACGCAGCGCCGAGCCGAGTACTCGGTCAGCACGACCTGTGGCGTCGTCAGGGGCATCGGACGAAGACAGCACGGGGGTTTTCGCGCACAGAGCGACAAGCGAACCGATGACCACTTGCTGCTGACTGGCAAGGCTGCACCGTGCGCCTCTGGTGATCGTGGCGAGTCGATCTCCGATCTTGGTTGAGACGTCTGCGGGAGCAGTGCCGTCGAGGAGCTCGGCAAGCAGCGCCGTGACGGCGAGCCCGTCGTCCTTGCACGGCAGGCACTGACCGCACGATTCGACGGCGAGGAATCGAGAGGCACCGTGGGCAAGAGCAAACGTGTCGGCGGCATCGTCGATGCAGAAGAAGCCGGCCGAACCCAACCCGCTTCCGACCGACAGCATGTCCTCATGGGTGAGCGGCGTCGTCAGGGCCTGTTCGCCGACAACGGCCGACGATGCTCCTGGCAGCACGGCAATGATCCGTCGACCCACGCGGGCGCCGCCACCGATCGAGTCGATAACTTCGTTGAGCGGCGTACCCATCGCAAACTCACCGACGCCGTGGCGTCTGGTGTCACCAACGACCGTGCAGACGATGGTGCCTGGGGACGCCACCGTTCCGATCTCGCGAAACCACGACGGGCCGTTGGCGATGATCAAGGCGACGTTGGCGAAGGTCTCGACGTTATTCACCAATGCTGGGGCGCCAACGGTGTCCGTTGCCCCGGCCAACTCGGCCGTCGCTCCGTCACCGTCTCCATCGTCGGCGTCATCGATTCCGCGTCGCCAGGGCGGACTGACGCGTGGAAACGGCTGGCGGTGGCTGATGACTTCGAGCATCGCCGTCTCTTCACCGAACAGGTACGACCCGGGACCACGCACGATTTGGACATCGATGGCATCGATCCAACCGGCATCGCGCATCTCGAGGACCGCCCGGTCGATGATGGCGAGTTCTGTGGCGAACGAATCCTTGATCGCCACCACGAGTTCCGACGCTCCAACGACGTGGCATGCGATCAGAGCACCTTCCAACACCCGGAACACGTTGTTGCGCAGGATGGTCCGATCCTTGAAGGTCGACGGTTCTCCTTCCGCGGCGTTGATCACGACCGACGTGGGCCGGACCCCCGATGTGTTCGCCAACACGCTCCGCCACTTGGTGGCCGTCGGAAATCCTGCGCCACCGCGGCCTCGCAATCCGCTCTCGGCTATGGCGCCAACCAGGTCCAGCGGGTCGACCAATCGCGCCGAGTGAAGCGCCGCGCCGCCCCCACGGGCGACGTACTCCGCCAGGTTGCCGACGGGATGCTCATCGAGAACACGAAAGATCATTGCGCTGGAGTACCCGTCAACGGGTTCGCGCAAACACGGCGTTGCCGCCGATCAGCCCACGACCACCGTGACGATCGTTGTCGATTGATGCTGCGTCACGAGGAGTTTGCCAAGTGCCTTGGCCAGCCAGATCCCGCGACCGCCACCGAGACCAGGATGTGGGGCGGGCACCCGTTCGGGATCGAACCCTGGGCCCTCGTTTGCCATACGAACGAGCGCCCCTTCCGGATGACGGGCAAGGCCCACGGTTATTGACGCATCACCCACTGTCGCTTGAACGGCGTTGCTGAACAATTCACTCGCCACGAGCACCACATCGTCGACGTAAGGATCGGGAAACCCTTGGGCGGAACACCACTTGCGGATCTCGGCGCGCATCACCCGGCTCTGGTCGTGGTCGGGGTCCAGTTGGAGTTCGAGATCAGGCACGGGCACCTTCGATGTGGCGCGAAACCGTCGCAATTGACGGTTGCGGGGGAACAGGGCCACAGACGTGGGTACCCGACTCGGCCCCTACCAAACCTGAGATCTTCATGAAACCTCACACTCACGGCACACCATTACCACAGTCACGTCGTCGGCCAAGCGAGACGGTCGAAAGACATGCAGGTCCTCGAAACACGACTTGATCACCGATTCGGCGACCTCACACGGGAGCAACGCGATGAGTCCGGCGAAGCGTTCCACCCCGTAGAACTCTTCGGCGTTGTCTCGGGCTTCCGTCAGCCCATCGGTGTAGATGGCCAACTTGGCTCCGGCCCCGATCTGCGCTCGCGCTGTCTTCCAAGTCGCCGAAAACACGCCGAGCAACGGACCGGTCGGTTCGAGCTCGTGCATCGTAGCGTCGTGATTGGCGAGAAGTGCCGGCGGATGACCGGCGTTGGCGTACCGGCACGCTCCCGTGCCGGTATCGACCAGGGCCACGAACGCGGTGACGAATGACGGGTGAAGGTCGCCGACCTGCTCGGCGAGAAGGCCAAGCGCGTCTCCCGGTTCCATGTGCATTCGGAGGGCGGCTCGCAGGATTTCCTTGCAGCGCAACGCCATGATTGCCTGCGGGGCCCCATGCCCGGCGATGTCGATGACGATGACGCCGAGCACTTCTGGCGAGACCAGCGTGACGTCGTAGCAGTCACCCGCGACCGACCCAAGGGCAGGGAGGAGATTCGCGGCCGCCGTCCACCCGTGCGGAAAGGCGCCCAGTTGGTTTGCCAGTTCGCTGCGGAGCTGGAGTGTCACCGTGGCGCTCTGTTCGATTGCTTCGCGCGCCCGATCTGCGATTTCTCGAAGACGTTCCGCTTCGCCGAGTCGTTCGGCCATCGTGGACCGCATCGCATCGATACTGGCCCCGACCTCGGCCACATCCGATGCACCACCGATCTTGACGTTCGAAGACAGGTCTCCCCCGGCGATGTTCCGCACGGCAATAAGCATTCGGTCTATCGGACGGGCAACCCAACGGCTGAGGGCGACCGCGGTGAACGCCGCGAAGAGCAGTGCTGTAAACGGGATGGCGAACAGCAGGAACTGGAGCTGCTGTGCCCGGTGTTCGCGATGTCGGTTCGCGACTCGTTGCGCCTCGAAGAGCCGGCCGCTGAGCCGGTCAAGCGAGGCCCGCAATGTGTCGAAGAGCTCGTTGCCAACTTCGGTGGAGAGTTCCGCTTCAGCTGCTTCTGATCGCCCGGCACTTCGTCGTGACGCCAGTTCCTTCGCGGCCTTTTCGCGCCACGTGTCCCCGGTGAAAACGGTTTGGCGAAGGGCTTCCCGCGTTTGCGGGTCGAACGTGGCCGCGGCCTTGGTGAGCTCGGCCTGCAAGGCAACGACTTCCGCTTCGCCCCGTCGGTACGGCTCGAGAAAGACCTCCTTCCCACCGATGATGAATCCGCGTTGCCCTGTTTCCATGTCGACGTAGGCCGACGTGAGCCGAAGCGCTTGCTGGGTCGAGACGGAAAGGTCGCGTTGCGATCCGGCGGCCTCGTTACGGTCCGCGGACAGGCCTACACCGACAGCCCCCATGGCGACAAGGGACAGAACCAGAGCAGCAGCGATCAGCAAGAGACGCGGTCGTAGGTTCACCGGCCGAAGCCCAACGAAGCCGGGACAAACAGATCAGGTGGCGTCGGCGTCACCGTACAGAAGTCCGAGACCGGTCAGATCGATGAGCCGGTCGACGATCCGGTTGCCACGGCGAAGCTCGAAGCGATCAGCAGCGCGATGGGCACCGATCAGAACGCTCAGGCCGGAGCTGCCGAGAAACGACACTGATTCGACGTCGACGATCAACGAGCGCGTCCCGCCCTCCAACAGCGCGGTGAAGTCGGCTTCGAGCCGAGGGGACGTTTCCGCGTCGACGTCGCCGGCAATCGTAACGACGGCCTCATCGCCGCTTCGTGTCGTCGTGACCTGCATGTCCTACCTCCTGGGCTGTCCGTCGCGTAGCAAAGCAAGACTCTCTCACACGCCAGGGCCGGTCCGGCGAGAGTCAGGAGTCACCCGTCGGGCGCGTCGTCGACGTTTGGCCGGGAGAGTGCCGGGTACAAGCCTTGCATGGAAACGACCCCAACTCCGTATCTCCTTCCGGAACTCCCCTACGCCACCGACGCTCTGGAGCCGACCGTCTCGGCGCGGATCATGGAACTCCACCACGGAACCCACCATGGCGGCTACGTGAAGACTGCGAACGAGCTCATCGAGAAGCTCTCGGCGCTTCCCACCGGTGCTGACCCGACGCCGCTGAACCGGAGCCTGGCGTTCAATCTGAGCGGGCACCGACTCCACTCCTTGCTCTGGAAGTCGATGTCGCCTGACGGCGGCGGCGAGCCGGTGGGCGCGCTCGCCGATGCCGTTGCGTCCGGTTTCGGCGACACCAAGACGCTGATCGATCGCATGACGCTCACGATCGAGAAGCTCTCCGGAAGCGGTTGGGCGGCTCTCTCTTGGGACCCGCTCGGGCAGCGTCTCGTCGTCTCGCAGATTCACGATCACCAACACGATCACGCCTTCGGTCTCGAGCCACTCCTGGTGATCGATGGTTGGGAGCATGCGTACTACCTGCAGTATGAAGCGGCCAAGGCGAAGTGGGCGGCAGCATTCTGGGACGTCGCCGACTGGAAGAGTGCCGAAGCGAGGTTCCAAGCAGCGGTCGCCCGCCCTGCGTAGTGTGAGGCCACCCGAAGCTGAGCACGAGGCGGGTTCCTTTCCCTCCCCTTCGTCGCCGCGGCCATCCGCCGATCGACTGGACCGCCAGCAGCAAGATCGTGCACGACCCTTACCGACTCCCCTCTGGTCAGACTCAGCGCAGCCAACTCGACGAATCCACGCTCACAAACGACGTCCGGTGAGGGCGAGGAGTTTCGACTGAGGGTCTGCTTCCACGGCGATGGGAACGCGTGGGCCGTAGTGGCCGCTTTGGACGAGCACGTCGGCCATGGGTTCGAGGCCGATGAGCATCTCGTTCACCATGGTGTCGTCGAGGTGCTCGTCCAGGCCTGTCGCGCGCGACAGATCCCAGGTGTGGATGAGCACGTCGCCGAGGATGAACCGGTCGATCGCCTCCGCGAGAGGATGTTCGCCCGCCCGTGGGTGATCGAACGCACGCGTGGCAATGTCCGACGCGTCCAGCACGGCGACGATCTGGTTGTTCAGATGACCCCACGCTTTTGCCGGGTCGACATCGACGTCGGGCCCGGGTGTGATCGTGAGATCGGCACCGTCACGGAGGAAGGCCGGCACCCACTCGACCAGGTGTCTCACGACGTCACGTGCGACCCAGCCCTCGCATGGGGCAGGGTTGGACCATCTCGCCGGCGGCACGGCGTTGACTCGCTCGGTGAACGTACCGGCGACTCGTCGCCAGCGTTGCGATGTGTCGGACCCGCTGGTGCTCCCGATCGGTTCATCGAAGCGCGGAAGGAGGTCGTCGAGACGGTCGAGCGTGCGCTGCATGCCCGGCTCCATGCCGGAGTCGATATGACCGTCGCGGTGCTCGCGGCTGGTGTGCGCAACCAGGACAGTGAGCGTGGTCACGCCGTCGTGCTCCGCGAGCGTGAGCGTGTTGTGCGATGCCGCGTCAGGGAAGCCTTCGAACACTTCACTCGACACAAGCGACACATTCGGGACGATCGCCTCGTAAGTGCCGTGCCAACCGAGCTCGCCGTGTTCCGGGTGACGCGACACGTAGCGCCAGTCGCCGCCGACACGTAGATCGATCTCACACACCACGAGGGGTGCGTCGTCGGAGCCCCACCATCGACGGACCAGCTCCGGCGTGGTCCACGCCCGAAACACGCTCGGCGCGGAGGCGTCGAAGCGCCGAGTTATGAGGATCTCGGTATCGGATGGGGTGGTCACGACAGCACTTCCGTGTCGGGTCGAGTTCATCGGGCTACTCCTTCGGGTGGCTGCTTCGTCGTTCATGGTTGTTGGACAAGATCGGCCAAGACGTCGTCGAGACGGTCGAGGCGTTGGTTCCACATCGCCGCGAACATCCCGGTCCAGTCGTGGATGGCGCGAAGCCCGTCGGCGTCGATCCGATAGAACCGTTCCTTGCCGACAGGACGTGACGTGACGAGCCGAACTTCGCGCAGCACCTTCAGATGTTTTGACACCTGCGGCTGCGTGAGCTCGACCGCTTCGACGATCGCCCCAACGGAGGCCTCACCGCCCCGCAAGGCTTCGAGTACGGCGCGACGTGACGGTTCGGCGATGGCATTGAACACGTCCGATGTCGTCGACGCCCGGGCCATGCCGATATCATATTCCGATATCAGAATATGTCAAGGGTTCGTGCACGACGAGGTCGGGATCGAACAAGCCACGCGCCACCGACTCGCCTCCGTTCGGCTGCCGACACCGTTGGTCTACCGAACAGACGCCCTCGAGGCGGTCTGTGTCAAAGCGACGCCAACGACGACGACCTGTTCCTCGTCGGGGAGGACAAGGCGGTCGCGGGTGGTTTCACGACGGATCTCCTTGAACAGGACTTGCACCGACCCGGCGAGCGGGATGGCCAAGAGCGCACCCATGAGCCCGAACAACTCGACGCCGAAGAGCACGCTGAGAAGAACCACGAGCGGGTTCACCTTCACCGTCCGAGACATGACCTTCGTCTGCAGGACGCTGTTCTCGAACTGCTGATAGGCGATGAAGAAGACCAGCGAGATGATGCCGGCCGTGGTGTTTTGCAAGAAGGCCGCAAGAACTGCGACTGCGGCGCCGAGCGTCGCGCCGACCAGCGGGATCAGATCGGCGAAGGCGACCCAGAGGGCGAGGACGGCGGGATTCGGAACTCCGAGGACGAGCAGACACAGAAACGCCGAAACGCCTGCGATGAGGCTGATGAGGAGATTGCCGATCATGTACCCGCTGACCGCCGCAGCGGCATCCACCGACACTCGCTTCGCCGCCGGCCGCCGACGGTGCGGGATGAGGCCCTGCACGGCACCACCGATCGCCGAAGTCTGCGTGAGGAGCAAAAAGGCAGTGACGAAGATCGTCGCGAAGGCCAGCACTCCCTCCAGCACACTGCGAGCGATGTTGAACGACTGCCCGTTCAGGCGGTCCGCCCAGGCCCGTATCTCGGACTGGTGATCACGGGCCACGTTGTTCAGGTGAAGCCGGCTCACCAGGTGGCCCACTGGACCACGGCCGCTTGCCGCTTCGTCGACCGAGCCCGGGAGATCGGTCACGGTGGAGACGATCTGACTGCGAATCGGCATCACGAAGAGCGCGACGACGCCGAGGAACAAGACCGTCGCAGCCAGCATGACGATCGCCGTCGCCGCGCCCCGGTGACCTCGAAGGCGGGCCTCGAGGCGACGGACAAGCGGTGCCAGCACGATGGCGAAGAAGCCGGCAATAAGTACCCATATGACTACCCGACGCGCCGCCGACAGCGCCCGGACAAGGGCGAGGAACGAAGCCACGATGAGCACCGCCGCCACGATCGGACGCCAGGGAACATCCGACCATGACGAGTAGGCCGATACGTTCTGGGGCGGTCGCGCACCGTCGGGGCTACGCCCCTCTGCAGAGTGGCCGCTTTCGAAGGCCCTGCCCTTCCGCTCACCTCCCTCTTCGCCGAGGATGATGGTCACGGGGAAGAACTCGGCTGTCGAGATCGCTCCACCGCTAGCTCAGATCGCGCGGGCCAGCGACCCGGCCCGCGAACTGACGGCCTCACCGAAACGCGTGGCGCTGTCTCCGGCCTTCTCGCCCGCCGCACCAGCAAGATCGATGGCCCGTTCGAGCAGCGGGCCGACGGCCACGGCGGCGCGTTCGCCGAGTGCGCCGGCTCCGCCGAGGAATGCGCTCGCGTGCTCGTTGAGATATCCGCCATGCGGGGCATGTCCAGCGATCGACGCACCCATCGACCCGATCGAGGCCGTCGCCTTGCCGGCCGCCCGCTTCGCCCTCCATCGAATGGAAGGGGACCCGTTGGTATCCATCGCCGCCAGCACCAGCCCGCCCAACATGGCGAGGTTCTTCAAGAACTGGGTCCGCTGGTCAGCCTTCGCCGCGGGGTCCGCTTCCTCCCAGAATCGGTAGCCCGACAACGTGGGGGGGACGAGGCTGACAGCCAGGGCGGCGGAGGCAAGGCGGGGCATCCGCCCGATGGCCAAGAGCACACCAGCACCCAACTGCACCGCTCCGTTGAGACGGACCAGTTGTACAGGGTCCTTCGGCAGACCGAGCCCGGACAACTGGCCGGCCAGTTTCTCGACGGCCTTGGCTTTGTCGTTCGGGTTCCGGACCGCATCCAGACCGCCAGTGATGAACATCGGGGCGATGGACGAGCGAGCGAGGCGATGGGAGAGAGGCATGTCGAGTCCGTACCCGATTCCTTCCTCGGCTAATCATCCCGATCGCGGCGAAGGAGAAGATTCCGTGGTGACGAACCGAAGAGTCGATCGTCGATCGACGTGGCCCACGGCATCGCGAACCACGTCGGTCTCGCGCTCGCCGAGCGCCGTGGCGATACACGTTGCGCGGAGCCGATTTGCCGTCAGGGAATCATCGAGCCCCGACGCCACCCCGAGTCCTTTCATCAGGTAGTCGGCACCAAACCTTGTGAGCCGGCTGCCGCTCGCCGACACCCCCCGTCCGAGAAAGAGCGGACCGCGCCCTTGCGTGCGCAGGAGCACGGTGATCGGCCGTGCGCTTCTGGTGTCGACCGACACGGTCTGCCGCCGGCCATGGCGCACCAGGTCGACGGAGAGGGCAGCACCGCGTCCGTCGACGTGCGAGTCGTCCAGTGCCAAGATCTCGAAGAGTTTCAGGCCGTCGAACAGGAGCAGCCCGACCAGCGCAGCTTCCCGCGCACCTTCGCGAGAGGCGATCGCCCACACCTCCTGCGCTTCCGCCGGTGACAGTCCGAGCGTGGGTGATGGCCGACGCGACACAGGTCTTGCGCTGGTCGACTCGGTTGTTGTCGCGCGCCCCGAAACGAATCGGGCAAACGATCCAATCGACGCCTGGCGCCGCCTCACGGTGGAATCGCTCGCACCCACGACACGGTCGGCTGCGAGAAACGAGCGAATCCGTTGATCAGCCGTGAACGCTCCGTCGGTGTCGAGCGGAGCCTCTGGGTGGGTTCGGACCGTCCACGCGATGAAGGCCCGAAGGTCACGGCCGTAGGCATTTCGGGTGTTCTCCGACGAGAGGGAATCCAGCCACGAGGCGATCTCGGCTTCGAGTCGTGGGGCTCGGGCCGACGAGTCAGGGTCTCCCACGCCCCCCAGTGTCACAGAATTTCCCTTGACAATCAACGTAACACCGGAGATTATGTTGACAGACTCGCTGGACACCCAGCCCGAACTTGGAGGTAACGATGATTCAGAACGATCCCTTCTCTGCGTTCGAGACCCTGCTCGGACGACTGGGAACCAACGGCGCAGCCGGGAGCTCGTCGGCGATGGCGATGGACGCCTACCGACGCGGCAATGACGTATGGGTGCACCTCGATCTGCCCGGAGTAGTACCGGACAGCGTGGACATCAACGTCGAGCGCGGCGTCCTCACGGTGACGGCGGAGCGCACGCCGCTTCGCGCCGACGGCGACCGGCCGTATCTCACGGAGAGGTTCACCGGAAAGGTTCGCCGACAGGTCCGCCTCGGTGAAGGCCTCGATGTCGATCGTGTCGAAGCCGATCTTCACGATGGCGTGTTGACACTCCGACTTCCGGTTGCCCAACAGGCTCAGCCACGAAAGATCGAGGTGAAGTCGGACAAGAAGCGACTCGACGTCGCTACCGCGAACGCCAAGCAGGCTTCGATCACGGTGTCTTAGCCACGGCGCCACTGGGTGCAGCATCGGAGGGCGGGCTCCAACCGAGCCGGCCCGTTCGATTTCGCCGCTCAGCTCCCCTTGTCCGAGCGTTCTTCGACCTTGGCCGGTCGGTTGATCTTCGCGAGCACGGTGCGGTCGTCGATTCGCTCGCGCGACTCGTGCTCCTCCGACTCCGTCGCGCTCTCCGTCGTGGTCGGTGCCGGATCGTTGAGGTGGGCCAATGCGGTGTCGTGATCGGGCGCTGTCGCGGTCTTCGGTTTGAGGTTCATGGGGTACTCCATACCCGGGCCCGGCACGTCGACACTCCGGAATCGCAGTTGCCACACTGTTTATCCGTCGTCGATCCGGGTACACCGTTCGCTATGTCAATCGACGACCTCTGCGAGTTCTCCGTGGCGGTACTGGGCGCCGGCTCGGGCGGCGAGTTGACGGCGACACTTCTGGCCGGAGGATCATTGTCGAGAGCACCCCTGTCCGTCGTGGTCTTCGAGCCCGCTTTGGTCGGCGGGGAGTGCCCGTTCTTCGCCTGCATCCCGTCCAAAGTCCTGCTTGCCCGCGCCCAAGAACCCCATCCCGACTGGGCGGCAGCTGTCGCCCGCCGCAACGAGGTCACCCAGGGACGCGACGACTCCAGTCATGCCAAAGAGCTCGAAGAATCCGGCGCCACCCTCGTCCGGGCCCGGGCCACGGTGACGGGACCGGGCCGGGTACGCGCAGATGGTGTCGACTACCGAGTGGAACACATTGTTGTGGCAACCGGGGCCGCCGCGAAAAAGCTGCACGACGTCGAATGCCCCGACGGCGTGTGGGACTCGTCGGACGCCATGTCTTCTGAGGAACTCCCCGCCTCAATGGTCATCGTCGGCGGCGGTCCGATCGGCTGCGAACTGTCCGAGGTCTATGCGCGATTCGGTACGACCGTGACCATCGTTGAGGCCGGGGACACGATGCTCAAGGAGGTCGAGCCCGAAATCAGCCGCGCCATGCAAGTTCACCTGGAGGGTCTTGGAATCACCGTGCTGATGTCCGCTGTCCTTTCCGCGGTCACCGAAGCCGACACGGGCTACCTCGTCCAAATCGAAGGCCGTCAACCCATCCCGTGCGCCCGCGTACTCGTGGCAATCGGAAAGACTCCGCGACTCGAGGGAATCGGACTCGAGACTCTCGGCCTCGACCCGACGGACGTCGTGGTCGACGACGCCGGAAGACTCGGCGGCGTTGATCGTGTCTGGGCGGTGGGAGACGTCACCGGGCTCGCGCCGTATACCCACGGGGCCAATGCTCAGGCATCGGTAGTCGCCGAGAACATCACCGGCGGCACGCGGTCGGTTCGTGCCGCCGTGATGCCGCGGTGCGTGTACACCCATCCTCCGGTCGCGGCCGTCGGACCCACTTCATCGGAGGCCGCCGAACACGTCGACCTGGCAGTCGTCCGAGTGTCGTACGGAGACATCGCTCGACCGACGACCGACGAGCTCGGCGACGGACTTCTCACCGTGTACGCCGATCGCGCAACCGGCTCAGTTGTCGGGGCCAGCGGCATCGGACGGTCGATGGACGAAATCATCAGCCTGATCACGCTTGCGATCGAAACCGGATGGCCGGTGAGCAGACTTCAGCATGTCGTACAGCCGTTTCCGACGATCTCGCAGCTCGTCGGCCACGCGTTCGAGAAACTCGCCCAGGAACTGGGCGCACAGCAGGCGACCGACTAGTCGCGCACCAAAGCAATCAGGACCGATCCGAAGACCGGTCCTGCGAGCGTTTGCTGCCAGTTGGCAGCCCCAACGGGATTCGAACCCGTGCCTCCACCTTGAGAGGGTGAGCGACGCTGTCCGTCCCGTGTTGTCAGATGTCGTGTTGTGGTGTCTGATCTGCGGTGATGCTACTGGCAGTGTCGATCGGTGTTGCCCCGTGTTGCCCTCTGCCAATGGATTTCACCGCCATCCATTGGCAGATCCATTGGCAGGGTGCGTCCACACGCGGGCCGCGGAGGTGCCGCCGACCTCGTTCACCATCCGGGTGATTATCTGTGCAAGAACCTCCGCCCCTGCGTCGTCGCTCACTCGGCAGGCCGCTGATGCGGCAGACTGGGGACATGACAGCGGACGCACTCGCCCTCATATCGGTCGATCCACTCGTATGTCACGGCCAGGCATACCTGAAGGGGACGCGCATTCCGGTCAGCATCGTGCTCGATTGCCTCTCCGACGGGATGACGGCGGACCAGATCCTCGAGCAGTACCCGTCGCTCTCGGTTGCATCCATCCGGGCAGCAGCCGCCTACGGCGCCGAACTGGCGCGTGAGGAACTCCTCCCGCTCACGGGCGATCGTTGAAGTTGCTGCGCTGGGGTCGCCTCGTGCGCTGGGAGGACTACGAAGACACCGCACGAGTCGCAGCATGGGACGCCACCGCTCCGACCGGTGCATGACAGGAGCCGAGCCGCGGACGAGGCCTACTCGAGACCGGTCCGCAAACGCCGCCCGTCGCACGCGTTCCGCTGGGGAACGCGCTCCTGGGCCGGCGCACCGCTACTGCACTTCGGCCCATACGGGCGGAGTCCGATCCGAACGACGTTCGGGCCGTCGCCCGGCGCGTCGCCATCATCGGTCCCTCGCGCTTGCAGTAGCGAGCGCTCAATTGCCCGTTATGGCGCTGGTTGTCCAGTCAAGAACTCAGCCGTCGATGGCGGCGATCGCGTCGTCGAGATCGAGGTAGCCGGCCGTCGCACACCACAGGTGGTCCTCAGGATGGGTGCCGTTACCGCTGTGCTCACGTCGCCAGTCGCGATCGTAGAACTGCGCTCTCACCGCCACGAGGTGACCTCGGCTGACATCTCGTTCAATCGCCACCTGTCGAGCGAGCTCCTCCGGACCGCTCGGCTGTTCAAACCTGGCCCCGCTCACACCGGCATCGGCAAGAGCCTTGAGAGCAGGGTCGTCGCGACCGTCCACCGAGCTCCAGAACCGAACGGCGCGACTGATCTCGTGATTCCACACTGGCCAGGCCGCCGGCCGCCAACGCCACGACACGGGCAACTTGTCGAACCGGCACAACGATGCGAGCGCCTCGAGGCGCGCCGGGCGACTCATCCACGGCACGTCCTCGGGCGGCTCGTCCACAACCAGCGCGAGCTGAACCACCTCCAGTTCGCTGACCGGATCCAGTACCGCCCCGAACACGTAGGCCGCGACCACCAGCGGCCCCGGCCACTGTCCCGCTCGATCGAGCGCATCCGCAACGTCGGAAAGTCGGTTGATCGCGGTCGAGCGTTTCACGCCGCAATCGTCGCGCAGCCGCGAGCACCACTGGCGACCTCCGATCAACCGGCCCCCTTGAGGGCGAACTCATTGCATGACAGACAGGTGCCCGCGCTCCGCGGGGAGTCACAGCAACAAGTCGCGTGCGACTCACTGCGCGGACGAGTGGGTGGTCGAGTGTGTGGTCGCTCAGCGGCCACCGCCCTCCCGGCCGCCGGCGATGACCTGTCCGATGATGTCTGCTGCTGCCCTGTCCGTCTGCTCCAGGAAGTGCGCGTACACATTCAACGTGGTCGCAGCATTGCGGTGTCCCAATCGACCGGCCACGGTGCGCACGTCCACCCCGGCGCCCAACAGCTGGGTGGCGACGAAGTGGCGCAGGTCGCGCAGCCGCACGTCGTGCAGGCCCTCCGGCACGCACAGCCGCTTGAACGAGCAGCTCACCGAGTCCGGGAACCACGGCGCGCTGCCGTCGGGTGAGTTGCTGAACACGAACGCGTCCTCGACGAGCGACACCCCGCACGTCTCCGCCCGGGCGTCCATCAGCTCCCGGTGAGCGTCGAGCGCCGCCAGGGTTCCGGCGTCGAGCGCGACGCGGCGCACGGCGTGGGTCTTGGTGTCCTTCTCGACCAGTCCGTCGGGCCCGAACACCATGCCGCGCTCGATCGAGAGGACTCCCTCCTCGAACGCCACGTTGCGCCAGCGCAGCGCCACCACCTCCGAACGGCGGGCACCCGTGGCGGCAGCGACGAGCCCTTAGCACGCCAGCTCCGGCGACTCGTCGGCGGCACGGCGCAGCACCCTGCCCAGCGCCTCACTCGATGGCGGCTTGATCTCCGGCTGCGGCACCCTCGGTGGCGACGTCGAGGCGGCCGGGTTCACGCCCATCCAACCCCACTCACCTACAACGTCGGTATCCAACATCCGAATGGCGAACTAAACAATCGTTCGCAGAGACCAACTAGTGCTCTGACCAGATTGGTTGGTGGGTCGCGTCCGCCACTTGAGGCTTGTGGTCGCGCAGACTTGGTGGATGGCTGAACGTGTGCGTGTTCGTCGGTTGAACGACGAGGAGGGTCGTCTGCTTCAACAGATCGTCCGGCGGGGTGGGAAGTCGGATCGTTCGATCGTGAAGTGGCGGCGGGCGATGGTGGTTCTGGCGTCGGCGGGCGGGAACGATGTCGCCTCGATTGCCCGGCTGGTGCAAACGTCACCGGACCGGGTCCGCGAGATGATTCACCGATTCAACGATTTGGGGGTCCGATCGTTGGACCCTCAGTGGGCGGGTGGCCGGCCCCGCCAGATCACGACGACTGACCGAGCGTTGATCGTCAAGACGGCCAAGACCCGACCCGCCAAGTTGCGTCAGCCGTTCACGCATTGGTCGCTCCGCAAGCTCGCCGACCACTTGGCCACGCGCAAGGGTCGCAAGGTCGAGGTTGGCCGCGAACGGTTGCGGCAGATCCTGGTCGCTGAGGGGATCACGTTTCAGCGGACCAAGACGTGGAAGGAATCACCGGACCCGTTGAAGGAAGCCAAGTTGGCCCGGATCGAGTGGCTGCTCGAACATGCTCGTGAGCGGACGTTCGCGTTCGATGAGTTCGGGCCGTTGACGATCAAGCCAGTCGGCGGGTCGGCATGGTCGCCGGAAGGAAAGCCGGAGCGGTTGCGGGCGAACTATCACAAGCCGCATGGATCACGGCAGTTCTATGCGTGGTACTCGATCGGTGCTGATCAGCTGGGCGGCCACCTCGAGCCGAGCAAGGGGTCAGCCCCGACGCTACGGGCGCTGCAAGCGATCCGGGCCAGCGTTGATGACGGTGTGGCGATCCACGTGATCTTGGACAACTTGAACCACCACAAGAACCGTAGCGTTCGCGAGTGGTGCGAGGCGAACAGCGTCGAGCTGGCATTCACACCGACCTACGGGTCATGGGCGAACCCGATCGAGGCGCACTTCGGTCCGCTACGCCAGTTCGTGATCGCCAACAGTGACCATCGCGATCACCCGGCCCTCGCCCGGGCCATCGGCAAGTACCTCCGCTGGCGCAACACGCACACCCGCGACCCCAAAGTCCTCGAGGCCGAACGACGCCACCGAGCCAAGATCCGAAGCGAAGCCCAACGACGATGGGGCCACCCACGAACCGCAGCCGCATAGCGCGCGAACGTTCGTGGCCAGAGCACTAGCTGACTAAGTGTCAAGCGGGATCGGAAGGATTCCACCGTGAGCGTAGGAATTATCATCGAACACCACGTCAAACCAGGATTTCGTGACGCCGTGCGGGCCGTCTGGGAAGACCACCTCCGGCCGGCCATCAATGCCAACCCGACGCATGAGGCTTACACGTACATGTATGACTCGGACGACCCCAACGTGATTCGTGCGTTTCAGCAATACACCAACGCAGAAGCGGCCTCGGCGTTGGTGGGGACTGTCCATGCGGCCGGTGGCTTCAGGCACGATCCCGTGTCTGCGCCCTACTGAGTCACGTTCGACGGCTCAAGCCCCTCGTCAGGGCTAGGCACCGGCGCCCTAGTCGGGCAAGTTGCCGTGGCTGTTGCGGTAGGTCTTGCCTTTCTTTGGATGAGTGAACTTCAGTCCGGCCCAGACGTCGTTGATGCGCAGGCACGTACTCTCGACGAGGCCGAAGTCGTAGCCGATCTCGATCACCTTCGGAAGCCTAAGGTCGGAGCCGAGTCGACCACCTTTGGGCCAAGAGAGCCAAAACATCCCGCCACTTCGCACGTGGGGCGTCAGCGTGGGGAACGTCGCCCGCATGTGATGTTGCGTGATGACGAAGTAATGCAAATAGTCGAACATTCCCGCCAACTTGTCGACCACTTCTAGGTCCGGCAGATCAATGGCACTCAACGCTATCGCCGGGGCATCGACGAAGTGGGCGCGGCTCCCGGGCTTGACTCCCATTTTCTCGGCAACGGTGCGGGTCATCACTACGGCGTGGGGTGGCAGCTGGGCGGGGCGGCTTGGGGCTGACGACGTCAGTCGTCAGCGGGTCGCGTCCGACCGGCACGAGCGGTGGCGCGCCGATTCGTTTTATCGAGTGCGTCAACGAGCTCGGCTTTCGTCATCCGACTCCGACCCGTTACGTCGAGCCGTTTCGCAACCTCAAGCAACAGGTCATGGGCGGCGATCTCGATCGCTTTGTGCCGCCACTCCGCCGCCCGGTATACACACGCAATCAACCCTGAACGGTGCAAGCGCCGCAAGTCGCCGAACACGAACCCGTACCTCGCCTTCGTCTCATCCGTGGCCCCGTCGGTCAGGCCTAGATGCCACGAGCCATACTCATCCCACGAGCGCTTGTCGAGGTAGGCGTTCTCGGCCGCCGCATTCGGCTGGACGTCACCCCAGTCGCTGTCAAGAACGTACCGGCGTGCCTTGATGAGCGCCTCGGCATGACGCACTGCTTCCTCGTTCAACGTGTACGACGCCATCTCAGATACTCCTCCCGGTCAGGCACACAGCCCACTCCGACGCTCGGACAGCGAACATGCAAAGAGCAGACCAACAACGGCCGTGACCTTCGGGGGTCTCGACCTCAGACGGGTTTATAGGTGAGGAGGACGACGCCGGAGTGGAAGTGTTTGGTGTCGATGAGTTTCAGGTTCGAGGTGGTGGGGGCCTGGGTTGGTTCGAAGAGCCGCCGGCCTCGACCGACCACGACTGGGTACATCAACAGGCGGTACTCATCGACCACGCCGGCGCTGATCAGTTCGTGGCAGATGGAAATGCTGCCGGTCACCCCAAGGTTGCCTGCCGGTCGGTCTTTCAACCTGCGAACCTCGTCGAGCAGGTCGCCGTTGAGCACTGTCGAGTTCTCCCATGCCGGGTCGTTCATCGTGTTCGACAACACGAACTTATCGACCTTGTTGAGGTGGTCGGTCACTCCAGTTTTGTCGTCGGTCTGACCGGGCCAGTACCCCCGCATCGCCTCGAACGTCTTACGACCGTACAGCTGTGCGGCTTCCTGACCCATCATCTCCCGAAGTGCCTCGTTGATGTCGGAGGTATCCGCCTAGTTCGCAGCAACAGAGAACCATTCCCCGGTCTGTTCGTTCTGTTCCACCACACCGTCAAGTGAGATGTTCTCGGTAACAACAAGCTTCATGTTCAACCTTTCGTATTCGAACTGGTCGCCTTCCGCCTTTGGGTGGCGGTCTCAATCGGCGTATCGGGCGAGGGCT
>JANMYF010000105.1:0-5726 GCA_031381685.1 Acidimicrobiia bacterium | reverse complement strand
ACCACAGCGCGCCGCCGAGGACGATCGCCAATGCGGCGAGCCAAAACGACTCTCTTGGAAGGTCACATCCCAGACCGAGGAAGTTCTTGTAGAAGCCGCCAGGAAGCACCCTCTCTGGTTGCGGACTGTCGGTGCCGAAGTTCTTCAGTGCCACGCCTTGGAGATAGAGCATCAACCCAAGTGAACCAATGACTCTGCCCAGTGGTGCCGCGTCTCGCAACAGTCGGAACACGAGGAAGTGCGCCAAGAGACCCAGAAGCAGTGCTACGAGCAGCGCCAGCACGAACGACGGCCAGAGCCCAAGACCTTCGGCCCTGATGGTCAGTCGAACCGGGAGATTCAATTGCTTCGTCGGAAGCGGATCAACCCACGGGAGTTGGACCGTTCCCTTCTTGCGAAGCGAATGGAACTCGTACGCGGTGAACATCGCGATCGCGCCTTGCGCGAAGTTGATGACCCCCGAACCTCGGAAGACGATGACGAGACCCACCGCCAACAGAGCGAAGAACCCACCAAAACCAAGGCCACCGAGGGTGATGCCGATCGCTGTTTCCATGCAGTTCTCACCAAACGTTCAGTCGGCAGGTTCGAGGGGATCGATGTTCGCCACCAGGCCACACTAGGTGTATCCAGTCAGCTCGGCTCCTCCCGATCACGCACCAAGGCGTTCTCCGCCTACAACTCCGCTATGCGCGCATAGGGATCCACGCACCCCGTTAGCACGGGTTCATCGGCCGGCAAGGAGAGCGTGCTGCGCGCATTCGCCGAGCCAGTCACGTCGCCAGATACCCTGAGGGTCGCCAGCGAGGTCGGCAAGGGTCTCGGCCGTCGATGAGGCCGAACCGGTCATGGGCGCAGTGCCCGGCGAACCCTGCAGCAACTGCACCGCCGCAGCGCGCACCTGCTTGGGAACGGACACCTCGAGGGCTTCAAGTGCGAGAGCTGCAGCGCGCTGGTCCGTGCCTTCCAGCCAGGCACGCGCTTGCACCACGGTGGCCGGATCGACGATGAGCCCCAGCGCGGCGAGTGTCCTGCGTCGCAGCAGGTTGCGTTCGTCCTGGAGCGACCGCACGAGTTCGCCGGCACCCGCAACCCTGGCCAGTGCAGCCATCGCACGGTCGCACCGCTGGGCGTGCACGAGGTCGTCCCGCAACACGTCACCGACCAGGCGTGACCACTGGTCGGGGCCGGGGCCGGGACCGTGCTGCGCCACCAGACGGACCAGCGAGCTCAGCACCTCGAGGCCGATGTCGCGTGACCGGTGCCCGACGTGACGACGCAGCACGCCGACGACGGCCGGGTCCGACGACCGGGCGGCGCAGCGGACCAGCCGAAGGCACTGTTTGGTACTGCCCTCCGTATTGGTGAGCGCCCGGTCGAGCAGGTCCCCGAAGCCGCCATGCTGGGTGACGAGCGCCGACGCCGCCATGGAAGCGGTGGACGCGGTCCCGAGGCCGTCAAGGACGAGTTGCAGCATTTCCGGGTCATGAGCGGCGAGCGCAGCAGCCGAGTGGTATGCCGAGGTACGGACATCCGGATCGTCTGCGCGCAGAAGGTCGCGCACGCCACCGTCCGGCATGGGGTCGACGATCTTGGAACGCGACCGGCCGGCATCGCCAAGTAGACGGTGCGCCGCGGTCTGCACCGACGGGTCGCTGTCCACCACAGCTTCAAGGTCGATGTCGGCGGGCCGCAGGACCCTTCGGCTGAGGTTGGCGCGGAGATTTCGCTGATAGCCGCGGTACACCGCAAGACCGGACAGGGCCCACAGCACGCCGGCCACGACGGTGAGTCCGGCCACGGCCCGGGCATCGGCCTCGAAGCCGTGTTCGAGAACGAGCAATGCGATTCCGGCGACCCCGATGGCGCCCGGGATACCGAGGCCTTCGACTCCTGCCTGCACTGCCAGACGCTCATGCGCAGGAAGCGCTTGGTACGCGGTGTTGATGGCGGTGCGGGTGGAGCCATCGGTGAGGACGATGTCCGCCACGCGTGCACCGGCGAATGCCATGAACACCGACAGCGCCCCCATTCCCGAGGCGGTGCCCGAGAGCAGACCGCCCAGAACGAACATCGTGGCGACCAACGGGTTGGCCACCAACCCCAGTCGCATGCCGTAGCGGCGGAGCATCCACGCTGCCACGAGTGCGAGGAACACGATGTCGGCGGCGTTGAGCGCCACAGTGAAGACCGACGTGAAGCGGGCCAGTTCCGCGCTCGTCGCGTAGCGGGCGGCAGCACGGTCGTAGACGAGGAAGTCGATGAGTTGGGTGCCGAACATGGAGAGCACCTGGTAGCTGAGCAACAGGAACACGAACGGTCTCAGCAGCAGCGTGCGCAACGGAACGGCGGGCGCATCGTCAGCGCTTCGTTGCATGACCGACAACTGGGCCGGGAAGCGGCGCCGGGTGAGGGACACGAGGGCCAGCAGTGCCCCGGAGCACAACGAGGCGACGGCAAGCAGGCGCTCCGTACGACCCAGCACGGAGAGCAGGACCGGGCCGAGGAGGCCCGACGCCATGAAGCCGACGGCGAAGCCGGTGACGATGCGGGGGAACTGTTCCTTCATCTGACGAACGGTGAGCAGCATGCCCGCCTGTCCACCGATGAACGTGAAACCGAGTTGCAAGACGACCTGGAACAGCACCTGCAACGGGAACGACATCCATACGGCGTCGGTTGCGTCGATACCGACCCAGATTGCGGTGATGAGAGCGGTGATGATCGACAGCACCGGCACGCACACGGTGGCGAGCGACCATCGGCGGAGCGCGGATGCCATCCCCGGCGTTATGGCGGCGCCCACCAGAGCGACGGCGATGTAGACCCACGGAAGGCCACTCGACCCGTAGCGTTCCAGGAAGATACCCGATGCCGGGATGATGATGAAGCCGCCGAGGAGACCCAGCGTGACACCTTGCGCAGCGAGGTAGGCGACCGGCCCGGTGGGACGCCGGAGGTTCACCGATGGTCCGCCGTCGCCGGGGCCCGGCCTCCGCCCTGAAAGCGCCGCACGAGGGTTGCGATGATACCCATGGCGACGTCGGGATGGTCGAGGAGCAGTTCGTCCACCACCGGCTTGCGGAGGCGCAGCAGCAGGGAGTCGTCGACCGAGTGCACGGTCGCGCTGCGCAGCTCGGGCACGAGCACGGCGAGTTCACCCACCACGGTGCCGGGGCCCAGTTCGTTGGTGAACCCCTCGTCGACCGTGACCTGGATTACCCCGCGGACCACGATGAAGAGCGAGTCGCCCGGATCGCCGGCGCTGATGATGACCTCACCGGGGCCGAACGACATCTCTTCCGCTTCGGCGGCGACCGACGCGAGCACATGGCCGGGTGCACGGTTGAAGAACTCGACGCGACGGAGCACCGCGACACGTTCGACCGTGACCATCTGCTGTGGGCTGCTCATGACTGCCACGTCTGCGCTGCCGCTCGGAGCTCGGCGAGGTCGTAGGGCCGGAACCACTCTGCGAGATACACGTCGATGGGGATGCTCAGCACGTCCACGGTTTCCTCGGCCCACACGTCGGCATTTCGCTCAGCTCCTCGGACTGGTCCGGTGGCACCGAGCGGCGTCCACGGAACCAGCGGATCCGCAGGGTATCCGCCGACAGGCCGGACCACGAAGCCGGGGCCCGTGGCGACCAGCACCGCGGTTGCTTCGGTCCCAGCCGCCATGATCTGCTCACCGGCGAGGATTCGGACCGTTCTGACTCGTTGGAAGGCGCTCCGGGCGTCGACGGACGGGTGCAGACCGCGGCTGCGCATGGCCGAGATGACCTCGGCAGCGAAGTCGTCGTCGTTGTCTAGGAGCGTTCCCCGGACACTCCAGTCCACGAGGTCCGGTGGCGGCGGGTTGTCGGGCTCGTCCACCACGACCACCCGACCCGACAGCGAGGGGTCGGCCAGCATCAGCTCCCCGAGCAGGAGTTCAGCGAAGCCCGGGTTGTCATGGGGCCGTACGATCTCCACCGCCCCGGGACTGCCTGCGGACGTGCGGAAGGCGGGGAACGACGCCAGCGCATCGCGTTCGATGTCGACGATGGTGTCCGCCAGTTGACCGGCATGACGTCGGGCGACGTCCGGCGAGAGGAAGTCGCTCCGGTGCAGCGCGACGCGGAGGTTGCCCACGTCGGTGAGCTCGACCGCGCGAAGGTTCGCTTCAGAACAACACTTCGGATGCGATGTGCGGAGGACGACCACAGTCTGGCGATCCTCTGTGCGCATAGTGCATACCGCTTCGCCGGTGATCCGGCTGGTACAGATCTCGAACCCGGCACTGGTCCGGTGGGTGGTGCCGCGCTGTCGGAGCGCGTCGGCGGCCCGCAGCACCCGGACGGCGTCGATGACATCGGCACGGAACTCGGCGGCCACGGGATGCGGGTCGGTCAACCAGGCGAACGAGTGCTCGGCTGCGTCACGATCCACCTCGTGATAGCGCGCCTCGGCGGGACCGGCCGGCGCGGGTCCTGGCGACGGCGTGAGCTGCGCGTCGAGCCGGGTGAAGACAGCGAACTGCACCAGCGAGCGCAGCCGTTGCGGATCGTCGAGCAGCTCGGCGGGCACGGCCGACTTGCTGTGGCACATCGTCAGGGCCAGGACTTCGCGGAGCACGAGCGGTCCGGGGACCTGAAGGGGCGACGCGCGGTGCAGGGCCTCGATGCCCGAGCGCAGCAGTCCGGCGTCGGTGTCCCACAGCTGCCGTGCCAACCCATCGAACTCGTGATGGAGCGCCGTCTGGGAGGCGAACTGCGCGTGCAGCCGACGCCCGGCGGTGTTGGCGGGCGACATGCCGATGTCATGGAGGTAGGTCAGCAGCACGGCGCACCCGCGCACGAAATGCAACCGGTCCGGCGTTTTGCGCTCCATGAGCACGCCGTTCGCAATGCCGGCGAGGGAACACGCACGCGCTGCGACGTCTCGAACGTGCACGACGCCGTGGTCGCTGTAGAGCGCCAGGTGCGCGCCCGGGTCGCCGGTGAACGCCGTGTCCGCCAGCAGAGCCTCCAGGGTGGCGACCTCCTGGATGGGGCGCCAGTAGCGCTCCTCCAGTTCGCAGAGAAGAGCCGCGGGGACGAGATCCTCGGGCGCCGGATGCTTGAGAAGCGGCCCTCCGAATTCTCCGTCCTTACCGGTTACTCGATCTGCGCGGTGAGAAACCGCCGAGGGAGGGAGAGCCACGCTGTGGATGGTACCGGCTTCGCTCTCTCGGATCTCACTGCCTTCGTGAGGTTCGATGTTCTAGTGCGACGGGCTCGGTTTGACGGCCGTCGTCGCGGGACCAACGCCGGTCTGGCCGACGTGGTCCCTCCGCCTCTTGATGAGCCGGTTGATTCAGACGCGTTTTGCCAAGTAGATGATCAGCAAAATGACGAGGACAGTGACGAGAAATCCGCCTCCGATGTACATAGTGACTCCTTTCTGAAAGTCGTGGGCCGGTTGATTCAGCTGACCGGGCGGTTGCTGCGACGCAGCGACTCGCTCTGGAATCCGCCCCAGCTGTTCCAGAAGGCCAAGCTCAACAGTACCCCGAGGATGCCCACGACAAACAAGATGAGGCCGACGGTCTGGAGATTGACACCGGCGATCGTGACGGTGACCGCCCAACGCAGGATGGCGCCGGCGGCGATGAGCAGGATGCTGAACGAGATTCCCATGATGTGTCCTCTCAACGAATTGCAACTGCTGTTGCAACGATGCTGCACATTGACGGTACGTTCA
>JANMYF010000074.1:0-5396 GCA_031381685.1 Acidimicrobiia bacterium | reverse complement strand
CGACCCGCTCGGGCCGCGGATATCGCAGCCGCTCATCATTGCCGCACTCGGCCGAGACGGTTTGGTGGAGGCGATCGGGAAGCCCGTCGGCCACGTCGACATGACGCTTGGCCCCGGTTTCACCGACAAGATCATCCGCGAAGCGACAACCAGCGAAAGCGAACCCGGGGCAGCCCTGCCGCTCATCGCCGCCACCCTTGCCCAGGCCTACCACGCGGCAAGAACGGCCGGCGCGGACGAGATGACGATCGCCCACTACGACGCCGTCGGTGGGGTCAACGGTGCGATCGTACGCCTGGCCGAGCAGGCGGACGCCAAGATCGGACCGGGTCCCGAAGTCGACAAGCTCTTGCTGCGATTCGTCGAGGTCACCGAACAGCGCGCCGCAGTGGGTCGTCCCGTCGCCCTCGCCGATCTCAACGAGGTCGAGCGAGGGATCGTGGCTGAGCTCGACAAGGCGCAGCTCGTCACCAATGACGGAAGTTCGGCACGGCTGGTCCACGATCGTCTCATCGATTCGTGGAAACGCCTCCATGACGGGGTCCACCGCGAGCGCGACCAGCTGGTGTTCTGGTCGAAGATGACGCGCGACGCCGACATGTGGAGCAACAGCGGCCGCCGATCCCAGGACTTGGCCGGACGTGACGACACCAAGACGGCAGTCGCGCAGCGGCGGGAGTCTGAGGCGCTCGCGTCGTCGCCCGTCGTCGTTGAGTATCTCGACGCTTCCGCCGCGATGTACCGACGAATCCGACTGCGCAACATTGCGGTGATGTCGCTCGTGGTGCTGCTCGCGGCGACCGCGAGTGGCTTCTTTGCGGCGGCGCAGACGAGGGCGACGCAGCTTGCCCGGAAACGCAAGATCGAGAGATCCCAGCGACTTGCCGACCTCGCCGTGGGTCAGGTGTCGTCGAACGGTCGTGTGTCGATGTTGTTGGCCGTGGAGGCCATCAACACCCGGCAGATGCCGGCGACCATCGATGCACTCTCTCAAGTCGTCGCCCGGCAACCGCTAGAGACGTTCATCACGATGGTCGAAGAGAAGACCAACGGCGCAAAAGTCGAAAAGAAGATCATCGGCTCCAATGCGGTCGCCTTCGAGCCGGGCGGGTCGAACATCGTCAGTGCCGATGCCGACGGCGTTGCGCGCGTTTGGAACGCGAGTTCGGAAGACGATCCGGATTTGCTGTTGCAACCATTCGGCGATGCAAAACCGCCGCTCACGTCAGTTGCGTACTCGCCCGATGGTTCGACGGTCGTCACCGGAGCGCAGGACGGCAGCGTCACCATCTTCCCACTGGGCACGCCGGAGAAGCAATGGAGCATCAAGGCGGCAACCTCGGCTGTCAGTGAGGTCTCATTCGACCGAACGGGGACGCGGTTTGCTGTTGCGACCGACGACGGCACCGCCGTCGTGGTGAGCACCGGCGCGCGCGAACAGAAGACGATCAAGGATCCGCCCAAGGTTCTGAAGATCAAGCATCCGGACAAGGTTCGCTCGCTCGCCTTCTCGCCCATCGACAGCGAAATGTTGGTCACGGTCTGCCACGACGGTCTCGTCCGAGTGTGGGATCTCCGCAATCCCGGCACACCGACCGGGAAGTTCCCGGCCTTTCGCCGCGGAGCGTCGAAAACGGAGCGGCAGCTCCTCGCTGTCGATTTCTCCGCTGACGGGAAATCCATCGCCGTCGGAAGCCGGGATGGACTCGTCCGGGTCTGGGACCTTGCGATGGGTCAAGTGGACATGGTGTTCGGTGGCCACGACAGTGAGGTGACCCGGGTCGCCTTCTCCCCCGATGGGACGCTGGTGGCGAGCGCGAGCAGCGATCAGACTGTCCGCCTGTGGTCGGCGAAGACCGGTCGACAGATCCGATTGTGGGGCAGCCACGGCCTGAGACCTGTCGGCGTTGCCTTCGCGGCCGACGGATCGGCAGTGGCAACCGCGAGCCCTACGGGTGTGGTGATCTGGCCGGCGTCGGAATCGATTCGGACGTTCCACGGAAGCGGGAAGTCTGTCGTCGGGCTGGCAGCGTCGCCCAATGGCGCCCGTTTGGCCACGGCCGGCACCGACGGAAAGATACGGTTCTGGGACCTGATCAACGGGCGTGAATCGGGCTCTATCGACGAAGAGGACGTTCAGGCGTTGGGGCTCTCCGGTCAGTTTCTGGCAACGCTCGGCGCAGATGGAAGGGTGGGGGTGTTCGACGTCGCCAAACGCAAGAACCTCGCGTACGTCGGTGGCGCGGACGGTACGGCGGTCGGCATCGCGGTGTCGGAGAACCTCATCGCCGTCCCCGGAGAAAACGGAAACATGTTGCTGATCGACGGGTCAGCGGCGACGCGCAACCCCACGAAGTCAGCGACCAAGCTCCCGAAGGCACCGACCACGCTTCGCTCGACGGGCGATGAAGCGTTCGTCGATGTTTCGTTCTCCGCCGACGGCTCGCAGATTGTCGGTGCCCGGTCCGATGGCACGGTGTGGACCTGGGACACGGAGTCACGGAAACTCGTTTCCACCCGTTCGAGACCGGCCAACATCTCGAACACGGAGCGGAACGCGGTCAGCGCCGTTGCTTCCTACTCGGCCGACCAGCAGGCCGACCAGCAGTGGTCTGCTCTCGCCGATGAGGGCGCTGTGCCCACCGTGATTTGGCGCGGCGGGAATCTTCAGCGGACCGTTGGTCAGAGGTTCGTCAGTATCGCCTTTGGTCCCGGAGCCCGGACACTGATTGCCGGCACGAAGGACGGATCGATCGAGATCTGGGATACCCGCACCGGTCAACGTCTGCGCCGCTTCGAGAATGCGCACGTCGGCGAGAGCAAGGAGACGTCAGGCGTGCGAAGGGTGGTGATCGTGCCACCAGGGTCGGACTCAGGAAAAGACGACGTGGTGACGCGGTTCGCGTCCGTCGGTGCTGATGGGGTGACGAGAGTCTGGACGTGCGAGGTGTGTGACGTCGACGCACTCCGTGAAGAGGCTCGAAAGACGATCGAACGTGAACGGTGGAAGCTTTCCCCCGAAGAGAAGGAGAACTATGGCATCTAATTCACGAGTTCATCGGATCAGTCGTCGTCGAGCGGTTCTCGTCACGTTGCTCTGCATCCTTCCGCTTGCGGTCGTCGACCAGGCGAACGCAGCGCTTCGCCCGAAGGTCAAGACGGTGAAGTTTCAGTGGCCCGCGAAGCGAAAGGAGAAGGAGTTCTCCTTCACGGTTCGTGTCGCTCGTGATCGACCGGTGGACTACTACGGGTCGTCGATTCAAATCGGTTCACGTGTGTTCAAACCCGGGAACTTGCGTTACAAGGTGCAGTGCTCCGATAGCACTTCGTGGATCGATGTCGACTTCTACAGCCTCTCGGCGAGCGAGGTCATCGTGAAGCTCGTCGTCCGGGGAGGTAACTGCAAGACCGCTGGGAAGACCCAGACGGCGACGCTCAAGGTGGTCTACGCAACCGACGAGCTCGGCTGACCGAGCGCCTCGTCCTGAACGGGGGAGGCGAACGAACCGTTGTACCGTGCTCAGGTGCGGTTGGGCGAGACATTCGGCGCGATGCTGCGACGGTTCCGAACATCGGCAGGACTGACGCAAGAACGCCTCGCCGAACTGTCCGGGATCAGTGCGACCGGAATCGCTGCGCTGGAAGCCGGCCGCCGTACCACCCCAAGGTTGACGACCGTCGGCCTTCTCGCCGACGCATTGCGACTCGACGAGGTTCAGCGGGCCGCACTGATCGCCGCCGCCACTCCGGCGCTCTCCGAAACCACGCTTGCATCTCGCGGGTTCACCGGCGACTCCACGCCTCCCCTTCCGGAACGATCCCCCGGCCTCAGCCACCCCTTCGTCGGGCGCATCGATGAGCGTCAGGCGCTGCGCGATGCGTGGACCCGGAAGACGAGAGTTTCGCTCGTGTTCGGCGAAGCCGGCGTGGGCAAGACGACACTCGCCGAGGAGTTCGTCAGTGAGGTCGCAGTACAGAACGTGACCGTGTTGCGCGGCCGATCGACACCCCACCAACTCGGCGTCTATGAGGCGTTCATCGATCCGGTCCGCACAGCGCTTCGTCGATTCGATGGTGACATCCCGACGAACCTGCGTGACCTGGGACGGCTCGTCCCCGGCCTCACCGAATCCCTCAGCGATGTCATGGTCCCGAGCCGATCGGACCCCGCCGTGGAGCGTCGGCTCCTGTTCGAGACCGTATCGGCCCTTTTCGCTTCGACCGGCCCGACACTGTTGCTGCTCGACGACCTCCACTGGGCAGATCCCGGCACGCTCGCTCTGTTGGCGTTCTTGGCGGGCCAACCGGCACTGTCGGACGTGATGGTCATCGGCACGATCCGGTCCACCGATGTCACGCCCGAGACGAATGCTGCGTTGGCGGACTTGCGACGTCACTGCACCGTCGCGCGAATCCAGGTCTCCGGCCTTGATCGCGGGGACCTCGCCCTGCTGGTTTGGGATGTCGCCGGGTCGGCCGCTTCCGACGCACTGATCGATGCGGTCGCCAACGCAACGAACGGCAACCCCCTGTACATCAAAGAGCTCACGGAACACCTCGTGCAGCGCGACTTTGACGGAATGAACGGAACGCCGACGGTCCCCGACAGCATCCGCCAAACCATCGAATTCCGGGTTGCTGGTCTTTCCAAGCAGGGGCAGTCGCTCCTGCGCGGCGGTGCCGTGCTCGGTCAGGCGTTTGACCTCGCGCTCGCTGGTCAGCTCGTCGCTCTCACCGGCGAAGAGCTGCTCGGAGCTGCCGAGGACGCGTTGCTGTCGGGACTTTTGGTCGAGCAGAGTGCGAGCGTCGCCGCGTTCTCGCACGGGCTCGTCGCCACCACGGTCTACGAGGGAATGCCGCGTTCACGGCGGCTCGTCCTTCACCGGTCGGCCGCGTCCTTGCTGATGGACCTTGCGGGAGGTACATCAGCCGAGATCATTACTGTCGCTCGACACTGGGCCCTCGTCGCCGAAGCGGATCCGCTCGTTCGCTCGATGGCTGCCCGATGGTCCATGAAAGCAGGAGACGCTGCCGCGGCGTCCGCCGCAGTCGACGAGGCGATTGCTTGCTACGAGCGGGCGGCTGCCCTGTGGGACGGACCCTCGGCCGAGCAGGCCGACACGCTCGTTCGGCTTGGATCGGCGTTGACGGCCACCGGGAGGGTGTCGGAAGGCAACGAGCATCTTCAGCGGGGGTTGGAGATCGCCGAGGTCGCCGACGACGCGGGTGTGTTCGCCCGTGCCGCGCTGGGCCTTTCGGCGAGCGTCCGCTACACCTTCAGCGACCCCCAACGAATCGAGGAGCTCGAACGGGCAATCGCCAAGCTCGATCCGACCGAGATGGTGCTTCGACCGGCCTTGCTGGCCACGTTGCGCCGCCAGTTGGGCTTCGTACAG
>JANMYF010000007.1:0-24138 GCA_031381685.1 Acidimicrobiia bacterium | reverse complement strand
CCCGTCGAGCCGTTGACGAGCAGGTTGGGAAAGCGCGATGGCAGAACAGACGGCTCTTCCCGATCGCCGGAGAAGTTGGAGATGCCGACGAGCTCGCCGGAGTCGACGAGCTCGCCGATGCGCTCCAAGATGCCCGTGGGGCTTGCCTGATACGGGAGTTCGGTGACGACGATCTGCTCGCGCCCGCCCTTGAGCTCTTCGATCTCGGCAACGGCACGCATACGAATCGCGCCTTTGCCGGTGCGGTAGGCATCCATGATCCCGGAGCGCCCGAGGATGAGTGCGCCCGTCGGGAAGTCGGGGCCCTTCACGAAGCCCATGAGCTGCTCGACGGTCGCGTCGGGGTGGTCGATGAGGAAGTTGGTGGCATCGATCACCTCGCCCAGGTTGTGGGGCGGGATGTTCGTGGCCATGCCGACCGCGATGCCCGTCGAGCCGTTGACGAGCAGGTTGGGAAAGCGCGATGGCAGAACAGACGGCTCTTCCCGATCGCCGGAGAAGTTGGTGGTGAAATCGACCGTGCCCTCGTCGATGTCGGCGAGCATCTGCATCGCCAGAGGGGCGAGACGCGACTCTGTGTAGCGATAGGCCGCCGCCGAGGCATCCGGTGAGCCGAAGTTCCCGTGTCCGTCGATGAGCGGATGACGAAGCGAGAACGACTGCGCCATGCGCACCAACGCGTCGTAGGCGGCAGTGTCACCGTGGGGGTGGTAGTTGCCGATGACGTCGCCGACGACCTTGGCGCACTTCACGTGGGCCCGGTCCGGACGGAACCCCGAGTCGAACATCGACCACAGGATGCGGCGGTGGACCGGCTTGAGGCCGTCACGCACGTCGGGCAGCGCGCGCGACACGATCACCGACATCGCGTAGTCGAGGAAGGATCGCTCCATCTCCTCTTGGATCTCGATGGGTTCGATGTTGTCGAAATCGAGCGGCGGTTCGATGTTGGTCATGCCAGGAAATCCTCAGTTGGACGAACGGGGGTACGCATGCGCGTGTCGGTGAAACCTCGGGGCGAGGCCGTTTGCGCGGCATGTGCGAACGGATACACAGCAGGCTCAGATGTCGAGGAAGCGCACGTCGCCAGCGTTCTGCACGATGAACTGCTTGCGGGCTTCGACGTCTTCTCCCATGAGGACGCTCATCACCTCGTCGGCGATTGCCGCCTGCTCGACGGTGATCCGCAGCAGCGTGCGCTTGGTCGTGTCCATCGTGGTGTCGCCGAGCTCGTCGGCATCCATCTCGCCGAGGCCCTTCAGACGGTTGAACTCGAACTTCTTGTTCGGGCTCGCGGCGACGAACGCGTTCTTCGCCGAATCGTCTTTGAGGTACTGCTTCTCCTTGCCGACGACCACCGAATACAGGGGGGGCTGGGCGATGTAGCAGTAGCCCGCCTCGACCATCGGCTTCATCTGCCGGTAGAAGAACGTGAGCAGGAGCGTGCGGATGTGGGCACCGTCGACGTCGGCATCGCAGAGTGCGATCACCTTGTGATAGCGGCACTTCGACGCATCGAACTCCTCGCCGACACCACCGCCGATCGCCGTGATCAGCGCCTGGACCTCGGTGTTCTTCATCATCTTGTCGGCCCGGGCCCGCTCGACGTTCAAGATCTTCCCGCGGATCGGCAGGATCGCCTGGGTCTTCGGGTCGCGGGCATCGGTGGCCGACCCGAGCGCGGAGTCGCCTTCCACGATGAACAGCTCGGACTCGGCCGGGTTCTTCGACGAGCAGTCCTTCAGCTTGCCGGGGAGTCCGCCGCCGAAGGTGGCCGACTTACGCGCGACGTCGCGGGCCTTGCGTGCCGCGACACGGGCGACCTGCGCCTGCTGGGCCTTCTTGATGACCCGGTTGGCTTCAGCCGGGTTCTCCTCGAACCACTCCGCGAGACGGTCGTTGGTGGCCTTCTGCACGAGCGTCTTCATGCTCGTGTTGCCCAGCTTGCCCTTGGTCTGTCCCTCGAACTGCGGGTCGCGCAACTTCACGCTGATGATCGCGGTTAGACCTTCGCGGATGTCCTCTCCGGCGAGGTTCTCGTCCTTCTCCTTGATCCCGCCCTTCTCGCGGCCGTATTTGTTGACCACGGCGGTGAGAGCCGATTTGAAGCCCTCCATGTGCGTTCCGCCCTCGATGGTGGCGATGCCGTTGGCAAAACCGTGGAGGCCCTCGTAGTACCCGGTGTTCCACTGCATCGCGACCTCGGCCTCGCCGACGCCGTCCTCGTCGACGACCTTGAACGCCGGCACCTTGGAGAACAACGGCTCCTTCGACGCGTTCAGGTGTTTGACGAAGTCCTTCAGCCCGTCGGCATAGCGGTAGATCTGCTGTTCGGGCTTGCCGCCCTCAGGTGCGTGGTCGGGCCGTTCATCGGTGAAGCGGATCTCGAGGCCGGCATTGAGGAACGCCATCATCCGGAACCGCTCCAGCAGGGTCTCGGCCCGGAAGTCGGTGGTCTCGAAGATCGTCGGGTCAGGCCAGAACGTGACAGCCGTGCCGGTACGACCACGTGGGGCCTTGCCCACCTCGGTCAGCTTGCTCTTGAGCTGTCCGCCGTTGTGGAACTCCACCTCGTAGCGGTTTCCCCCCTTGTCGATCACGGCGTGGAGCCTCGCCGACAGGGCGTTGACCACCGACACGCCGACGCCGTGGAGCCCGCCCGAGACCTTGTAGCCCTCGCCGCCGAACTTGCCGCCGGCGTTGAGGACCGACAGCACGATCTCGGCCGCTGAGCGACCCTCCATCTTCGGGTCGGGATGGGCGTCGACGGGGATGCCCCGCCCGTTGTCCTCGACCCGGCAACCGCCGTCGGCCGTGAGCGTGATGTCGATACGCGTGGCGTAACCCGCCATCGCTTCATCGACCGAGTTGTCGACGACCTCCCACACGAGGTGGTGGAGACCGGTGATACCGGTCGATCCGATGTACATACCGGGGCGCTTGCGGACGTGTTCGAGGCCTTCGAGGATCGTGATGTCCTTGGCCCCGTAGTCAGACGAACCCTTGGTGTTTTCTGCAGTCATCAACTTCCTCGAACTCAGGTGTGGCGGGCGGTGCCTGCACAGCGGGTGACCGGTCAGAAGGAGCGGTCCGCAGTCGCGGACGGATCGGTCACAAACGCCGGAACAACGCCAGAAATACTGGGAATTTCAGCCTTGTGATCCTACCAGAGGGGGTGCGACAGAACCGGCTGAATCCGGCCGCTTCCAGGGATTTCCGACACAGCTCGCATTGCCGCTCGAGCCACCACGGGCGGGGGTCGCGCGCCCGGGCGCGATGCTCGCTACGAACCGGGTCGGCGAGTGCGGGTGGAGGGCCGGACACCGCGCACCGACACCGCCAGTTCGACCACCACAACGGTGCCCAGACGGTCATTGATACGGGCCACCAGTTCGGTCCCGAGGTACCCCACCTGCGCCGCCCAGGCCGACTCGTCGGCACGAAGCCGGAGGACGCCGTCGCGCATCGACGTCGGCTGGACGTGGGTGGCGAGAGGCTCACCGACGAGTTCGGCCCACTGGGAGAAGATCTGGTGCAGCGTGCTCGGCGCGGCGAGCCCGAGGCGGTTGGCGACGTCACCCAGCGATGAGCCGACCGAACGGATGCCTGCGGGCATCGGGCTGAGAGGGTCCCCGCCCTTGCGTCGGGGGAATCGGTCGGCCATCTCAGCTCTCCCGGCGGTTCATGAGAAGATCAGCGCGCTTGCTATCCACAGTTTCCCCAGGTTTTTCCCCAAGCAATACCGAGCCCCCGTGCTCGCTGCGCCGCACACGGACGACACGCTCCACCTGTGCCGCCTCCGGCAGGGTCCCGGCGGTGGCAAGGACGGCCTGACCAGCGGGAAGATGGCGGATCAGGGCGTCGCTGCGCACCGGGTCGAGCTCGGAGAAGACGTCATCGAGCAGCAGGAGCGGGGTCGAATCGAGCACATCGGCGGCCAAACGATGCCCGGCGAGGCGCATGGAGAGCGACAGCGTCCGCTGCTCGCCCTGCGAGGCGTGGGTCCGGGACGGTCGGCCCTCGATCGTGGCCTCCACGTCGTCCCGATGGGGTCCGAGCAGTGAGACGCCACGACGTACATCCTCGTTGCGGCCGGCCGCCAGGGCCTCCGCCAGCGAACCGGACCAGGACGGCCGGACACGCACCCCGACCTGCGCCGGTCGGTCGGCGATGTCGGCGTATGCCCGCACCAGCATCGGCGTCAGCCGTTCGACCAGTTCCTCCCGGACGACACGGACACGCTCGCCCAACGAGGCGAGCTTGACATCCCAGACGTCCAGGGTCAGGGCGGCCGAGGAGTCGAGGCGACCGGCGCTCTGCTTCAGCAGGGCGTTTCGCTGGCGCAGAACACGGTCGTAGTCGCCCAGCAGGGCCTCATTGCGGGGATGGAGCCGCGCGGCAAGCTCGTCGAGGTAGTTCCGACGTTCCGACGGACCGCCCTTGACCAGGATCAGATCATCGGGGCTGAACACGCTCACCGAAAACGTGCTGGTCAGATCACGCGTTCGGGACAGGGGCTGCTTGTTGACCAGCGTCCGGTTCCGCCGCCCCGGCGCGATCTCCGTCTCGATCTCCAGCCGCCGGGACCCCGCCTCACCGAACCCTCGGATCACTGCGGTGTCGGTCACCTGATCGACGACGCGGGCCAAGGCCTCGGTCGGTGCGCCACGGAAGGACGACAGGCTGGCGAGAAACCCCATCGCTTCGAGGAGATTCGTCTTGCCCGAGCCGTTGTCGCCAACCAGCACCGTGAGACCGGGCGCAAGTTCGAGGTCGGCTTCGATGTAGCTGCGAAAACCCCGTACTTCGATTCGGTCGAGACGCATCGGCTCCGCCGCCCGTGACCGCGGCCCTCTCCGGGCTCGCTCAGGAGACCCGGACGGGCATCAGCAGGTACAGATACTCGCTGTTCCCGACGGGTCGGATGACGGCAGGCTTTTGGTGGTCGGTGGTCTGCAGCGTGATCATCTCCGTTTCGGCCGACTCGACCCCACGCATCAAGAACTCCGGGTTGAACGCGACCGTCAGGTCCGTCCCGACATAGGTGGCTTCGACGTCCTCGTTGGCCTGACCGATGTCCTGGGTGATGGCCACCAGCTCCAGGCCGTCCCCGGACAGCTTGAGGCGCACCGGCGTGGCGTCCTTGGCCAGCAGGCGGACACGGCGCAGTGCATCGAGCAGGGCCGCCCGGGAGACCGTCAGCGTGTTCGGCAGCTGCGCCGGGATGAGATTCCGATACGGCGGGTACTGGCCCTCGATGAGGCGGGTGGTGATCCTCACACCACCGACGGCGAACGTGGCTTCGCGGTCGCCCAGGTGCAGCGTGACGTCGGACCCCGATCCGAGGGCTCGGGCCACTTCGGCCAGTGCTCGACTCGGCACGAGCACGCTCTGGCCCTCCTGGAGCACCGTGGTGCCGGGAAGATCACGAACAGCGAGGCGGTAGGAATCGGTCGCGACCAGGCGCAACCCACCCGCTTCAGCCGTGAGCAGAACACCGGTGAGAATCGGCCGTGAGTCGTCCGTGCTGGCCGACGGAACGACCTGGCGGATGGCGTCGGCCAGCGCCGACGACGCGATGGTGACACCACCGGGCTGGGCTCCGCCGAGGCGTGGGAACTCCGCCACCGGCAGCGTGCGCACCGAGAAGACCGACCGGCCGCCCCGGATCTCGGCACTTTCGCCGTCGACGGTGACCGTGACCGCGCCTGGCTCGAGAGCTCGCAGGATGTCGGCGACGAGTTTGGCCGGAAGGACAGCCGCGCCGTCGCGCTCGCCCTGCGCCGTGGCGGACGACTCGATCGTGAGATCCAGATCACTTCCGGCCAGGGTCAGGTTCGCCCCGTCGACGCCGACCCGGACGCCGGACAACACCGGCAGGGCGGCCCTGGTGGCAACCGCTCGAGCAGCAGCCGAGAACGCCTCGACCAGCACATCGCGCTCACAACGGAACTTCACAGCGGCCTCGCTTCAACAGTCTCAGATTTGGGTACGGGTTGGCGGTACGACAGGTTCGGCGATCGTCGTCGACGTGCGGCTGCCATGTTTGCCGACATGGTGGCTGTGTGTTGCACGCCTGTACAAAGAGAAAAGAAAGAGAGAAGAATGTTGTAGGACTTGTAGGTCCTGTGGATTGTGGACAACGGTCGAATGTGCTGGTCACAGCGCTGGCTCCGCGTGTCGACCGTCCACAGATTCCCCTGACGCAGCGCCGCGCTTGCGGACCGCTGTGGAAGAGATTCGCGAAATCCCCAGAACGTCGGGGTTGTCCACCGGGTTGTCCACGTTGGTCTCGCCGCTGTTCGAGGTGCCTCAGCCACGATGCTGCGCGCCCGTCTTGATGACCCGAACGAGTTCGTTGACCTGGTCGAAGATCGCCCGGCGCTCCTTCATCTGCTCGGTGATCTTCTCCACGGCATGGATCACGGTCGTGTGGTCGCGCCCGCCGAACTCCCGCCCGATCATCGGATAGCTGAAGTCCGTGAGCTCGCGGAACACGTACATGCCCACCTGGCGGGCTGTCACCAGAGGGCGTCGTCGCGACTGGCCGATGAGGTCGGCGATGGCGAAGCCGAACATCTCGGCGGTGGCGTCGAGGATCGCCTTCGCGGTCACCGGTCGGGGCTCGTTGCCCGTGAGCAGGTCGGAGAGCACCTGCTCGGCCAACGCCAAGGTGAGGGGCTCGCGGTTGAGCCCGGCATACGCACAGACGCGGTTGAGAGCGCCTTCGAGTTCCCGGATGTTGTCGGTGATGTGGGTGGCGATGAACGTGAGAACGTCGACCGGCACGGTCATGCGCTCGCGTTCGGCCTTCTTGCGCACGATGGCCAGGCGGGTCTCGAGATCCGGGGGCGTCACGTCGGTGGTGAGACCCCACTCGAAACGGCTCCGCAGCCGATCTTCCAGCGTGGCCAGCGATTTCGGGGGCCGGTCGCTCGACAACACGATCTGGCGGCCGGACTGGTGCAGGAAGTTGAAGGTGTGGAAGAACTCTTCCTGGGTGCCTTCCTTGCCTTCCATGAACTGGATGTCGTCGACGAGGAGGACGTCGCAGTCGTCGCGGTAGCGGCGCTTGAACGAGTTGGTCGTGTTGGTGCGGATCGCGTCGACGAACTCGGTCACGAAGGTTTCCGAGGACACGTAGCGCACGCGGCTCTGGGGATACATCTCCTGGACGTAGTGCCCGATCGCCTGGAGGAGGTGGGTCTTGCCGAGGCCCGAGTCGCCGTAGATGAACAGCGGGTTGTAGGACCGCGCCGGCTTCTCAGCTACGGCCATCGCCGCATTGCACGCGAATCGATTGTTCGTGCCCTGCACGAAGTCGGCGAAGGTGTAGCGGGGGTTGAGCATGGTGCCGTGACCGCGACCGCGTTCGGCGTTCGGCGCGGCGGGAACCGTCGCGCCTTCGGGCGGCGGTGGTTCGACGACCGCTCGATCGTTGGCCCGGAAGATGTCGTCGGCCGTGTACGAGGTCGGTTGGGCCTGATCCGACCGGGCCATGACCTCGATCGACACCACGGTGGAGGTTTCCGTGACCGCATGAACGGCCTCGCGTAACGCGTCGAGATAACGCTGTTCGATCCGGTCTTTGACGAACGTGTGACCGACCGCCAGCACCATTCGGTGATCGTCGAAGACGAGGACCCGGGCGTCGCTGAAGTAGGCCCCCCACGCGGCGTCACCGAGCGCCCGGCGGAGCCGGTCACTCACGACTTCCCAGGGATATGCAGCCTCATCAGCCATGGTTTCCTACGTTGTCCTCGGTTACTCCACAACGTTATCCACAGGTGTGGAAACTAGGTGTACGTATGACCCGACGCCGGAAGTGAACAGGCCGAATGAGGAAGCTCTGCGCCGGGGAAAGGGCACGAGACGCTAGCACCCACACGGTCTGCCTCGCTCAGCCGGTTGCCTCGCTGGGGGTCGTCGTCGCGCTGCGCACGGGCGGGTTCTCTCTCGGAGTTCCGACGGTGTCCGGGAGGGGGTCCGCCAGCCCCTATCCTGGAAAGGTTCAATTGCCGCCTCTGGTGCGGCGACCGGAAGGTTCTCGTCGTGAAGCGCACATTCCAACCAAACAACCGCCGCCGTTCCAAGAAGCACGGCTTCCGTGCTCGTATGGCCACCGCTGGCGGCCGGGCGATTCTCAAGGCCCGTCGGGCCAAGGGCCGTTCCAAGCTGTCGGCCTGATCCGACACCCGTCCTTCGGAGGAGCCGGACAATGTCTGGCGCTTGCATCGACCCCACCTTTCGGCCCCCACGGCGCTCGCGCCGGGTCGGTCGCGTCCGCGGCCCTCGCCGGTTCCGTACCCTGCAGAGGTCGAGGGTGCGCGCCCGTTCCGGTCCCCTCACCGTGACCTGGTCGCCGCGGAGCATCGGACCAGACGACGCCGACGTGTGCGTCGCCTACGCGATCCCGACATCGGTCGGCAACGCCGTCCAGCGAAACACCGTGCGGCGGCGCCTGCGCGACGCCTTCGCGGCACAGGCGGCGTTGCTGCCGGCCGGTGATGTCCTCGTCCGGGTCACGGCCTCCGCCGAGTCCTGCACGTGGGCCGAGATCTCGTCGTCGGTCGCCGAGCTCACGGCTCGTCTCGGCCGACAGAGCATGGCGAAGGGTGACGCATGAGTACGCCGGTGTCGACGACCTCGCGGCCCTCCCGGGCGGCACGCGTCCTGATGCTCGGCGTGCGGGGCTATCGCCGGATCTTTGCCGGTCGGCCCTCGCCGTGTCGGTACCTGCCGACGTGTTCGGGCTATGCCCTCGATGCCTTGGAGTTGCACGGCGCACGACGCGGCTCGTGGATGACGATTCGCCGGATCGGCCGTTGCCGACCGGGTGGCGGGTCGGGGTTCGATCCGGTACCCGATCGGCGCCCCTCGAGCACCCACGTTCACTCCCATGACCAGCCGGAACGACAGGTGAGGACCAGCCCTCCGCGTCGCCGGTCCCGCTCGGCCGACGAGTTCGCCGGCACTACCAACCACCCGAGGAGGGCGTCGTGATCGACGCACTGGGCTCAGTCCTAGCCTTTTTCTACCAGATCACTAACTCCTACGGGATGGCGATCATTCTCCTGACCGTCGTGGTACGGCTCCTGCTTTTCCCACTTACGCTCAAGCAGACGCGGTCGATGCAGGGGATGGCACGCCTGCAGCCCGAGGTGAAGAAGCTCCAGGCCGAGCACGGTTCGGACAAGCAGAAGCTCAACGCCGAGATGATGGATCTCTACCGGCGGGAGAAGATCAACCCAGCGGCGGGATGCCTTCCTCTCCTCTTGCAGTTCCCCGTCTTCTTCGGCCTCTACCAGGTCATTCGTGGCCTGACCAACACCGGCAGCCTCTCATGGCTGCAGGTCCAGGTACCGACGCCTCGCCACCTGGCCAAGAACACCGAGATGTATCGGGCCATCATCGAAGGTGGCGGCAAGCTGAAGTCGTTCGGCCTCAACCTGGCCGAATCAGCATCGAGCGTCACCGGTGGCTTCGGCAGCCGTCTGCCGTATCTGCTGATGGTGCTGGGGATTGCCGCCACCGGATTCGTCCAGCAAATCCGGGCGAACAAGCTGAATCCGGCCACCACGGCGCAGGCGGCGCAGATGCAGCAGATCATGAAGATCCTGCCTGTCGGTTTCGCGCTGTTCTGCTTTCAGGCGCAGGCGGGCTTGGTGGTCTACTGGCTGGCGTCGAACCTGTGGACCCTGGTCCAGCAGGAAGTGCTCAACAAGACCAACCCCAAGCCGGTCCCCGCCGGGGGTGCACAGGTGCCCTACGTCAAACCGAAGCGGGGCGAGGTTGCCGGGCCCCGTTCGGCAGCAGGAAAACTCGCTGCTGCGGTCGAAGCGAAGAGCACGGACGCGAAGGGACCCGGTGTGGCCGGTCCCTCCAAGAACACCGCACCGACGAAGCGTCCGGTGACGACGAAGCCGTCGCCGTCTTCAGCGGTACTGCCGACCAAGTCGGCCAAAGCCAATTCGAAAGGTGCCTCTAAGGCGCCGTCTAGCAAGAAGAAGGGTCGTTGATCATGGAGTGGGTCGAAGTCACGGGGAAGACCGTCGAGGAGGCAACCGCCCTCGCACTGGAGCAACTCGGTGTTGCCGAGGAGGATGCCGACGTGGAGGTGCTGGAGGAGGCAAAGGCGGGGCTGTTCGGTCGAGTCCGCGGTGAAGCACGTGTGCGGGCACGCGTTCGGCCGACCTCGCCCCGATCCAAGAACGAAGAACGGCCGACCCGTCCTCGCGGTCGCGCGGCAAAACCCACCTCCGCAGAAGCCCCCGAACGCGAACCACGGGCACCTCGTGTTCGCGCCCCCCGGCCGGCTCCGAGTGAGTCGAGCAAGGAAGAACTCGATGCGGTGAGCGAGGCCGGGATCAGCTTCCTCGAGGGTCTCCTCGACGCCTTTGGCGTGGAGGCCGACGTGACGACCGGGGTTCAGGGTCCGTACCTCGAGTTCCGGATCGCCGGTGATCCCTCAGGACTCGGCGTGCTCATCGGGCCGAAGGCGCAAACCCTCCAGGCCGTGCAGGAACTCCTCCGTACGGTGATCTTCCACCGAGTCGGCGAATCGAACGTCCGCGTGCTGCTCGATGTTGCGAGCTACCGCGAACGCCGCCGGGTCGCGCTTGAATCCTTCACCCACAAGGTTGCCGCCGAGGTCCAGTCCAGCGGCGAACGCCGGGTGCTCGAACCGATGAGCGCCATGGATCGCAAGGTCGTGCACGACACAGCCGGGACGATCGAAGGTGTGGAAAGCCACTCCGAAGGTGAGGATCCCTTCCGCCGGGTCGTGCTCGCTCCGGCGTGATGGCTGCTGCTGCCGATCTTCCCGACGATGAGCGCCCGACCGGCGCCTCACCGGGAGTTCTCGATGCCCTCGCCCAGGCGAGGGCATTCGGCTATCTGGGGCCGGGTCCTCTCCAAACCCATCTCGACCACAGCCGAGGCTTCGGTGACGCCGTGGTCACGGCGATGCGAGCCCATGGCGACCGCGTCGGTTCGGAGTTCGAGGGGCGAGCGATCGATCTCGGCTCGGGTGGGGGCGTTCCCGGTTTGGTACTGGCTGATCGCTGGAGAGCGTCGACGTGGGTGTTTGTCGACAGTCATCAGCGGCGCATGGGAACGTTGCAGGACGTGCTCGTGCGGCTCGGATGGACCGACAGGACCGAGGTGGTCACCGAGCGAGCGGAAGTCGTGGCGAGGCGACCCGATCTCCGAGGTTCTTGCGATCTCGTGGTGGCGAGGGGGTTTGCCGCTCCGGGCGTGACGGCGGAATGCGCCGCCGGTTTTCTCCGGCAGGGCGGCCTGTTGGTGGTGTCGGAACCGCCGGAGGGTCCAGATCGGTGGTCAGACCGCGGGCTCGCAGCGCTGGGCCTGTCCCGGGTCACCGTCGCTCCGTCGGAGTTCCGCTTCTTCGTGGCCGCGCAAGAGCAGCTGTGTCCCGTGAAGTATCCCCGGGCGGTGGGTGTTCCGAGAAAGTGGCCACTGTTCTGACCACGGGTTCACGACGGGTAGGACGTTGCAGGTTCTGTCGGAGCGTTTCACGTGGAACGCGGCGCGGTATCGGTCCCTCCCGGCGTTTGCGCCGCTCGCGACCGCTGGTCAGGACGCTGGTGTGTGAGGGTCCTTGACCTTGCGATGGGGACCGGCGACGATGGAGTCGACGGCGTTTCACGTGAAACCCGCAGTATCGGCCACACCGACCGACCGACTCCCCGAGGTCACTGCATGACCGACTCCCCGGCACCCGCTGCTCCGCACTCGTTCGCCCGCCCGTTCCCTCGGATCGCCGCGTTGGCAAATCAGAAGGGCGGTGTGGGTAAGACGACAACGGCGGTCAATCTCGCGGCCTCCCTTGCTGACCTCGACTATCGCGTCCTGGTCGTCGATCTCGATCCTCAGGGGAACGCCACGACGGCACTTGGCATCAACGCCCGAACCCTTGCGGCATCAGTGTACGACGTGCTTCTTCGCGACACTCCTATGGAGGACGCCGTTGAGGCGACGGCGACCAAGAACCTGTTCGTCGTCCCGACCACGATCGACCTTGCTGGAGCCGAGATCGAGCTCGTCCCCGCATTCAGTCGAGAGCTTCGATTGAAACGGGCCATCGATCGGGTGGTCGAGGACTTCGACTTCGTGTTCATCGACTGTCCGCCGAGCCTCGGGTTGCTGACCGTGAACGCCCTTGCCGCGGCCACCGAGGTCATCGTCCCGATCCAGTGCGAGTACTTCGCGCTCGAAGGGCTGGGTCAGCTCCTCCGCAACGTCAATCTCGTCCAGGCGAATCTCAACCCGACGCTCGAGATCAGCGCGATCATCCTCACGATGTACGACGCCCGGACGAAGTTGGCTGATCAGGTCATCAAAGAGGTAAAGGCGCACTTCGGCGATCGGGTCTGCCGCCACATCGTTCCCCGGAGCGTACGACTCTCTGAGGCGCCGTCCTTCGGTCAGCCAATCACCACATTCGATCCAGGCTCGCGCGGAGCGATTGCCTATCGAGGACTAGCAAAGGAGATCAGCGGTGGCGCGACAAAGCGGACTCGGTAGAGGTCTCGGGGCACTCATTCCCCCGACGCACAGGACCGAGGGGGAAGACAGCGAGACCGGTGGCGCGTCGGTGTTCCGCGAGCTTCCGATCACCTCGATCAGACCGAACGCGTTCCAACCTCGGCAGGCATTTGCTGACGACGAACTCGATTCCTTGACCGCTTCGATCCGCCAGCTCGGTGTTCTGCAGCCCATCCTCGTGCGCCCAACGTCCGAAGGACAGTACGAGCTGATTGCCGGTGAGCGTCGTTGGCGAGCCTCCCAGCGTGCAGGCCTCTCGTCGATTCCTGCGGTTATTCGGGTGACGGAGGACACCCAGGCCCTCGAGCACGCCTTGGTGGAAAACCTTCATCGGGTGGATCTCAACGCCATTGAAGAGGCCGCGGCGTATCAACAACTCATCGATGACTTCTCGCTGACCCACGACGATGTTGCCCGGAGGGTCGGCCGCAGTCGCGCTGCGGTCACGAATACGCTGCGATTGCTCAACCTGACGCCGTCTATTCAGCGCCTCATCATGGACGGGCAGATCTCGGCCAGCCACGCTCGGGCGCTGCTCGGGACGTCCGACAAGGCGTTCCAAGAGATGCAGGCGCGTCGTGTTGTCGCCGAAGGACTGAGCGTGCGCGCCGTTGAGGAAGCGGTGCGCCTTCGAGAAGGGAGCCGTTCGGCCGGCTCGGAGAAGCGACCCGCCGGCGGGACGGCAACGAAAGAGGCGCCCACCAAACCAGCGAGCCTGCTCGAACTCGAGTCGGTGCTCGCCGACCTGCTGGCAACGAGGGTCGGCATTGAGTTGGCCGATGGCCGGAAGGGCCGGATGACGATCGAATTCGCCGATCTGGCCGATCTGGAGCGCATCTCCCGTCTGATCGCGACACCCACGCCGTCGACGTCTGACTAGACGCGGACCGGCGGACATCGACCTCGACGGCAGACGGTTCGCCAGAGACGAGTTCGGGCATCCGAGCGACGCCGGATGCCCGAAGGACGAGGAAATGCGCGAGCGCTGAACAACGCGGCGCGGGGCCGCGGTCGACTAGAGGTGCGGGTCGAGCTCGTTCATGAGCTGCATCTTGCCCTTGGCGCCGACGGTCCGGTGGGCGAGCTGACCATCCTTGAACAAGAGCAGCGTCGGGATGCTCATCACGCCGTAGCGCTGCGCGGCGTCGGGATTGTCATCGATGTTCAGCTTGGCAATGGTGACGCGGCCCTCCTGCTCCTTGGAGATCTCCTCCAGGACCGGAGCGATCATCTTGCAGGGTCCGCACCATTCCGCCCAGAAGTCGACCAAGACGGGGGTCGTCGACGAACCAATGGTCTCATCGAAGGTGCTGTCGGAAGGGGTGACGATGCCAGCGGCCATGGTCGATTCTCGCTTTGTGTGTGAAGGGTGTTGGGCTTGTCGCGCGAGCCTCAAAAGACTCACCACGCGACCCCGAGGACTACGAAGACTGCACCGGTGGCCAACGCCCCGACGAGCCATTTGATTCCCACCGACCGGCACGGAGCACGATCGTTGGGAGGGAGAACGAGCAACTGCCGCCGGCAAAAGGCCCGGGATCGATCAGTGGGCGTGCAGGCTCTCCAGGTAGCGCTCGGTGTCGATCGCCGCAGTACAGCCTGATCCAGCGGCAGTGATCGCTTGGCGATACGTGTGGTCCTGGACGTCGCCACAGGCGAAGACGCCGTCGATGTTCGTCTTCGACGACTTCCCCTCGGTCAGGAGGTAGCCGGCGTCGTCCATGGTCAGTTGTCCCTTGAAGAGGTCGGTGTTCGGAACATGACCGATGGCCACGAACAGACCGGTCACGGGAAGCGTCCGCTGCTCCCCGGTCGTTGTGTCGACGAGCACGGCACCCTCGAGCTTGCCGTCGCCGAGAAGGTCGAGGACCTGGCTGTTCCAGGCGAATTCGATCTTCGGGTTGGCCATGGCGCGAGCCGCCATGATCTTCGACGCCCGCAGCGAGTCCCGTCGGTGGACCACCGTGACCTTCGATGCGAACTTGGTGAGGAACGTCGCTTCCTCCATGGCGGAGTCCCCGCCTCCGACGACGGCGATCTCCTGGCCGCGGAAGAAGAACCCGTCGCAGGTCGCGCACGTCGACAGGCCGTGGCCGAGCAGTCGAGTCTCGGCCTCGACGCCGAGCATCAGGGCTCGGGCTCCGGTTGAGACGATGACGCTGTTGGCCTCGTAGGTGTCTTCGCCGACGTGGACGACGAACGGTCGGGTCTCGAAGTTGACCGAGGTGGCCTTTGCGGTCAGGAACTCGGCGCCAAAGCGGGCCGCCTGCGCCCGCATGGTCATCATCAGCTCGGGGCCTTGGATGCCATGTTCAAAGCCGGGGAAGTTCTCGACTTCGGTGGTCAACATGAGCTGTCCGCCGGGCTGGTCGCCGGTGGAGCTGATCTCTCCCTCGATCACCAACGGCTTCAGGCTGGCGCGGGCGGTGTAGATCGCTGCAGTCAGGCCGGCCGGGCCGGATCCGATGATGATGACGTCGTGGACAACTGACGAGGACATGTTGGACTCCTGGGAGGAATTGTTAGCGCGGGATAGCCCGCAGCGATCGGGTCGACGAGACGGGTCAGGCGCGTATGCGGCGCTTGCGCCACAGCAACATCCCGGCGAGGAGGAAGATTCCGCCGAGAATCGTGTGGGCCAGCCACGCGCGGCCGCCGACGAGGTTGGTGAGTCCGCGAACGGCGCCGATCGTGAACAAGAGCAAGATGGCGACCGCCAGACCGGCCATGAACACGCCGTAGACGATCGCCCGGGCCACCGTGCGCAATGGCTGGGTCGTCTTCGAGGTGACGGACTGGACGAATCCCTCCAGCTGATCGACCAGCTGGGCCGCCCAATCGCCGTTCGGTTGCTGCTGTTCGCTCACACCGGGGATCGTACTGGTCTGCGCGGAGGGTGTCGGCACGACAAACCGGTGAGGAGGCGGTGTCAGCCGCTGACCGGGACGGTGGCAGGTCTGAGCGACCGGCGTGCGAGCTCCGCACAGCTCGCCGCATCGACCACGACGTCCGTGGTGCCGGTCCCGTCGGCGATGCGGAGCACGAGCACGGCGCGATCGCCGATACGGGCCCGCACACGAGGCGAACCCTTGACGGTCGGGCAGAGGACCGCTTCGGTAGAAGGAGAAGGGGCCGGAGCCGAGAGGGGCGCGGCGGCCGGGCTTGCGGCGTTCCCGGACGCCGCCCCGGGCTGCTGCGGTCCGAGTGGGGTTGCTGTCGCATCCGACGGCGCAACCACCCGTGCGGCAAAGCTGTCGAGGGCGGCGGCGGTATCGGCGAACACGCCGAGGTCGGCCTCAGCGGCAAACTGCTCAGAACCCGCCGGTGGCCCGGCCGCTGCCGCCGCTGCGGTTACCGGACCGGACGCCTTCTTCTTCGCCGGCTGGGGTGGGACCGGGTTGGCGGCTTCCGCGCCGACGGCCTCGGCTGACTCGGCCGTGGTCTTGGACGAGGCGCGTGCCGGGCTCGGCTCAACCGGAAGGCTGGTTGCCCGGCCGGCGGCTGCCTCGGGCGCTGGTGGAATCGGCGCAGCCTGGTCGACGCTCGAGATGGCGGCCGTGGCCGGAGGAACTCCCTCGGTCGCCGGCGTGCTCAGGGTGGGCTCGTCGGCCATCGCGCCCGCCGCCAGGGCAGCTTCGGTCTCGGCCGCGGCCGCCTCGGTCTCGGGGCTCGGCGACTTCTCACGACTGGCCGTCTCGCTCGGAGTGGATTGTCCGACACGCGGAGGAACGGTCCCGACGGCGGACTGCTCGGTCGTACGTGGACGAAGCGCGAACGCCGCTCCCACCGCGAGGAGCAGCGCCGCGGCAGCAATCCCGACGATCCACGGGCGGGCAACCGTTCCGCCTTGGCCGGACGTGGCGCCGATCCCGGCCCCGCCACGCCCTACGAACCATCCTCGGCGTGGTGGCACTGATCGAATCAGGGCCTCCGGCACTGCGGTTGCGGCGGGCACCAACGCGACAACTGCGGAGCGGACCCGGGTGTCGAGCGTGGACGCCAGATCGGGAGGGGAATCGGACGCGAGCGATGAGATGGCCGGGGCAATCTCACCCACCAACGCCCCTCGACGCGTCGAGCACGCCCCGCAGCGGCCGAGGTGGGTCCACGCGGCGGCGACAAGAGCAGGCGCGTAAGGATCCTCCTCGGCGAGCGGACCCGGTACTTCGTCGACACGCAACTCCGCCAGGAGCTCTGCCGCGTCGGCATCGGACCTCACGTCGCCGAGGAGCAGCAACATGGCGTCGGTGGGGTGGATCCCCGGCGGAGTCGGATCAAGTGTCATTGGTCAGAGGTCCTGCAGTGTCCCGTGGTGTGAGCAGCCGAGCGAAGCGGGGCGAGACGGCGGTGAGAACGATGGCTAGTCAACATGGACGTCCCTTGGACGTTGGTGCGCGGTGCTTTGGTTCCCGGTCCCGGCGTGACCGCCGTCATCGGACCCTTCCGTGGACCGGTCGACGCGGTCGGCGAGCACGGGTGCGAGCGCAGCCCGCGCACGTGCAATGCGCGAACGGACCGTTCCGCCCGGGATGGCGAGCACCTCTGCGATCTCGGCGTAGTCCAGCCCGCACAGATCCCGCAGGACCAGAGCCGCGCGCCAGTCAGGGGGCAACCCGGCCAGAGCGCGGTCGATATCGACCCGTGCTTCGACGTCGGAGGCGCTCACGGTGGTCGACGAGCCGGTGCGGGGACCGGTTCCGACCGCGTGGGCGAGCTCGTCGTCGTCGGTGGGGAGTGGTCGGCGCCCGCGTCGGCGGAGTTCGTCGAGTGATGCGTTCGTGGCGACCCGGTACGCCCAGGTCGTGAACGCACTGGTGCCGTCGAATCGGCCGATTCCGCGAGCTATCGCCAGGAGTGCCTCCTGGGTGGCGTCGGCGGCGTCGGCGGCGTTGCCGGTGACCCGTCGGCACACGGCGAAGATGCGGTCGTGGTGGCGGCGCAGAAGCACGTCGAGCGCCCCACGATCCCCGCGTTGCGACGCGGCGACGAGCACAACGTCGGGTTCAGTCCTGAAGTTCGCCATTCTTCGTACCCGCGGCGGGCGTCAGCCGAACACTCGGAGTTCGCTGAATGCCGCCTTGTAGAGCGAACCGCGCTTTGGTCCGAGATCGGTGATCCAGACCAGGACGTAGCGGCCGTTGGTCGGCGTGAGCTTCGTGGTGAAGTCACCGCGCGTGGCGTTGCGGATCTCGCCGGCGCTCGCTCCCCAGTCCGCGAGTGAAGGAGCCGGACGGTTCGAGATGTACACCTCACCGCTCCAGCCTTCGTCGTAGGAGTTCACGCCGAGCGAGCGAACGGTGCGATCCCTCCCGAGGTCAAGTATGACGCCGACGCCGTCCTTGCCGTCGAAGGTTCGGGAGCCGTAGCCGCGGCTCTCCCAGGCGGTGTCGACTCGTCCGTCGATCGCCAGCTTCAGAATGTCGTCGTTCTCCTCGTTGTTGCCGAGCGGATCGAAGGACCTGATGGAGGCGATGGCAAACGGGCGGCCCGGTGTCTGCTTGTTCTCTTCGGCGAAGCGCAGCCCGGCGCCGGCGCCGCCGGCGATCGCGATGAGGGCGAGGAGCAGGCGGACCCCGATGCGCCGACCGCGACCGCCAGCAGGCGCCGCGGTGGCTTTGCTCTGGACGCCGAGGCTCGGTGGTGGCTGCACACGGGTCCCGGCGTCGTACCGGGTGTCATCTTCAGGGCGACCGACGGTTGAACGACGGCCGACGCCGGCGGGTGGCGTGTGGTCGTCGGCAGTGCGTCGAACGCTGGGCTCGGCGTCGTCGGCCGTGAGATCGAGGCCGCTGAGCGCGAGTGAGAACGCGTTTGCGTCGACCGGACGGCCTTCGGGTTTCTTGGCGAGCGCCTGGAGGATCAACGCCTCGAGCGACCGGGGGATGCCGGCGCGCACCGAACGCGGAGTCGGGGGCGCGTCCTTCACGTGCTGGAGAGCGGTGCCCATGTCGTTCTTGCCGATGAATGGCGGCCGTCCGCAGACCAGTTCGTAGAGGACCACGCCGAGGGAGTACACGTCGGCGCGGGCGTCGATCTCGGCCCCCTCGACCTGTTCGGGTGAGAGGTACTTGGCGGTCCCGAGGATTGCCCCCGCCTGCGTGAGGTCCTCGCCGACCCGATCCGTTCCCTCGGTGAGCTTGGCGATGCCGAAGTCGACGACCTTCACGATGCCGGTGTCGGTCACCAAGATGTTCGCCGGTTTGACGTCTCGGTGCACAAGGCCCTGACGATGGGCGTACCCGAGGCCCTTGGCCGCCTCGGCCACGATCCAGACGGCACGGCTCAACGGCACTCCCTGTTGGGACAACATCCGCACGGAGTGTCCCCGTAAGAGTTCCATGACCAGGAACGCGCGGGGCAGTCCGGCCCCGGGACGACCGTCGGGGATGACGTCGATGCCCGTATCGAAGACGGCCACCACGTTCGGGTGGGACAGTCGTGCGACGGCGCGAGCCTCCCGGTTGAAGCGCGAGACGAAGCCCGGGTCGTCGGCGAGGTGGGAGTGAAGCACCTTGACCGCGACTTCACGGTCGAGCGTGGCGTCAACGGCTTCCCAGACCTCGGCCATTCCGCCGCGGGCGATCGGACGGGTGAGTCGATAGCGCCCGCCGAGGACGTCGCCGATCTCGGCACTGCGCATCGACGCCCCGGGGGCCGCGTTGCTTCCCGCGCGCCCACGTCGGTCGTCGCCGGCCCGAACGCCGCTACCGCCTTCGCTTTCGTCCCAGATGATCTGCTCCCTTACCGTTGCGACGCGTTGCCTGGTTCAGCTCACGACGTACGTGAGCCCCATGACGCCGGGTCCGCCATGGGCACCGATCACCGCGCCGATCTGGCCGACCGAGATCTGCTCTCGAGGGATGTGAGGCGTGAGCAGTGCGAGCATCGCCTCGACATCCTTGGCGTCGCCGTGGCGGACCGAGAGCTCACGGATGGAGCCGTGTTCGGCCAGGTCGGCCTTGACGAAGTCGGCCAGCGCGGCGAGGGCCCGGGCGCGGGTGCGCTGCTTGCCGGCCTCGACCACGGACCCGGAACTCACGTCGATGAGCGGTTTGATGGAGAGGAGGGTGCCGAGAAACGCCTGCGCCCCACCGATGCGTCCGCCCTTCTTCAAGTTGTCGAGGGTGTCGAGGGCGGCCAGCACACGGGTGTGGCCGATGTTGGCCCGGGCGGCTTCCTCCACCTCTCCCAGGCCTGCGCCGACACGGGCCGCATCGGCTCCGGCCATCGCCATCGTCCCGAGGCCGGACGTTATCGAGAGCGAGTCGATCACGCGCACGTCGATGACGTTGACGACGCTTTTGGCAGCGAGCGCAGCCGACGCGTAGGTCGCCGAGAGTGCCGACGAGAGGCAGATGCAGACGACTCCGGGGCAGCCGTCCGAAGCGGCTTGGCGGAACACCGCTTCGAATGCACCCGGTGACGGTGCGGCCGTCTCCGGCAGGTTCGACGACGCCGCGACCTTCGCCCAAAAGGACTGGGGCGTGAGGTCACGGCGGTCGACGAACTCTTCCTCGCCGAAGCGGATGGTGAGGGGTACGACGACGATGCCGGAGCGGGCAACCTGTTCGTCGGTGAGGTCGCAGGAGCTGTCGGTGACGACTCGGACGTTCGCCATCACACCGCCTCGCGGCATGCTGGAGTGCTCGACAGGGTCGTGGTCATGGTCATGGTTCGGTACCTCAGCGGGGACGAAAAGACGGTAGCGGTGCAGGGGTGAATGGGTTCCGCAGAGTGGTCATGACGGAATCGGGGGACGTCGACGGACGCTGCTGAGCACGGACGTGATCTCCTTCACCCCGAGAACGCGTCCGAGAACCGCGTAGACGCTAACACCGAGCACTGCGCTGACCCCGACCTCGATGATCGGCATGCGCCCATCGAGTGCGGCGTGGATCCCGCGGGCGCTGGCCCATGCCGCGATGCCCATCACCACGCTGGCGCCGACGATCTTCACCGTTGCGGGCACGAGCGACGAAGGATCGAGACCACCGGTCCGTCGTGCGACGTGGCGTCCCGCGAGCACCACGGCGAGGATGTAGGCGCAGGCAAACGCGGCGGCCAGACCCTGTGCGCCGAAGCCGAGACGGACGAACAGGCCGGCGAGCACGATGTTGATGGCGTTCTCGACGCAGTTGATGACGAACGTGGACCTGGTGTCGAGCATCGCTTTGCAGGCGTTCATCAGCAAGAGGTAGACGCTGAACGCCGGGAGCCCGACGACGAGGCAGCGCAGGACATCGGCCACCAATCGCGACCCTGACGCCGTGAGGTCACCCACCACGAAGATCCGCATGATCGACGGTGCAAGGGCGAGGTAGCCCGCCGTGGCCGGAACGGTGATGGCCAGAATCGACCGGATCCCGCTCGTGAGGTGTCGCCTGAAGGTGCCGCGTTTGCGCTCGAGGTAGGCGAGGGAGAGCTCCGGTTGGAGCGCAGTCATGATCGACACGGAGAAGATGCCGTGGGGGAGCAGGAAGAACGTGGTGTACGCGATCGTGTAGGCGGTGAAATCGCCGCGTCCTGGGAGCGCGCCGGCGACGAACTGCAGGGCGACCAGGTTCGCGGCGACGTAGCCCAGCGTCCAGCCCGACAGTCGCAGCATTCTGCGCACGGCCGGGTGACGCGGGTCCCAGCGCCACTCGACTCGAGCCCCGCTGCGCATCCACGGGACGAACAGGGCGAGGCCGAGCGCGACCACGCCGGCCGTTGTTCCGAGCCCGAGCAGCAGCCGGCTCGGGAAATCGGTGGCGACGGCCCGGAGCGTCGCCATCGAATCGGTGCTGCGAACGTTCCGGTCGGGCACGAGGTTGACGACGAGGCGACGCGCCCAGATCAACACGATGATCACGACCAGGTTGTTGAGGACGGGCGCCAGCATCGGAGCGAGGAACCGGCGACGCGCATTGAGCATCGACGTTGCGACCGTCACGAAACCGTAGACCGCGACCTGGGGGGCGAAGAGGCGGAGAAGGTCGGTGCCGAGTTGGCGTTGCACGGTCTCGTCGGGCCGTCGGAACACGATCCACATCAGCGCCGGGGCAGCGACAAAGACGATGAGAACGGCACCGAGGAGCATGACCGACACCATCGTGACGATCGCGTTCACGCCGGAATTGGTGGCCGGGTCTCGGCGGGGATCGTTGTCGGCGCGGGCGAGGTCGACGAACAGCGGTACGAGCGTGGCCGACAGAACGCCTCCCACCACCAGTTCGAAGATCATGTTGGGGGTGTTGTTGGCCTTCGTGTACGTCTCGGCGAGTGCGGTGGTGCCGAACCAGAAGAAGACGATCGTCCGGGCGAGACCGGTGACGCGCGAAACGAGTGTGCCCGCGGCCATGAGCGCGGTCGAGCGTCCGATGCTCATGCGTGGACAGACGGTTGGGTCGTGTCGGCGAGGGCGTCGGTGTCGGTCCGGCCGTCGCCGGGAGGTCGATCGATGCCGGCGCGCCGCTCCGACGACCGCCCGGCCGGGTGTCGATGGCGTGAGCGTCGACGCGCCGAGCGTCCCCAGCGGAACCACCAGGTGAACAGCACGATGAGGGCGCCGAGGGTGAGGGCGGTACCCAGTCCGCTCACGGCCGTTGAGCGTAGGCGGTACCGTCCGGACGCAAGCCCAAGGCCGCTCGGTGTGGACAGTCGGGCGACCATGGAGAACGATCCCGGTCCCCGGGTTTCGATGGCGACTTCGGATTCGCCGACGCGCGCCGGAACGTCGATCTGCTGACGGATCTCGGTGGTTCCGATGGCGTCGACGACCACGCCGGAATCCCGAAGGCGCACGGACGAGCTTCGAACGGTGACGAACACCCGGATGGGCAACCCCGTGTCGTTGATGACGCCGATCGGCACGATCGCCTTTCGAGCCGTGACGGTGAGTTGACCCGGCGTCGACAGCCGCACCTGACCGAGAAGTCGGGCGACGGTGCGATTGACGTCGTTGATCCGTCGCCCCCGTTCCGTCGCGCTCAGGTCGGCGGCGACCAGCCGGGAGACACTTCGGCTGAGGTTGCTCTGGTCCGGCGCCGCTCCGGGAAAGAGCGAGAGGTACCCCGTGAGCCGGTTGCGGAGGCCGGTGATCGCGAGCATGTCACCCGCTGGCAGATCGCTCCCGGCGGTGAGAACCGGACCAACTCGGGTGACAACCTCGGGAACGGAACTGCGGATTTGCAGCGGCAGTCGGGCAAGGTCGCTGACGGTGACCGGTTCGATGATCGGATTGGTGGTCCCCAGTCCGGCGAGGAGCGCGTCCAGGGTGGCCTGTGGGGTGTCTTCAGGGATCTGGATCGCCAAACCCTGCGCGGTTCGTGTGGCCGCGATCATCGTCAGATCGGCAAGGATGTGCTGGGCGCGCAGGACGTCTTCGCCTCCCCGCCGTACAGGGTCGCGTAACCGGGTCAGTTCGCCCTCGATCTCGCTGTCGAGAACGAGGGTGACCTTTGCCGGTGTCGGGGTTTCGCCGCCGAGGTTGAGCAGGACGGGTCCTCCCGCGGCCGAGATCTGGCCGGTCGATGCCTTCACCTCGCCGGCGTTGGCGATCACGATGTTGATGCCGGCACGGCGCACACCGTTCGCCGACGGGATCCGGTCGCCGGCGATCAGGACTCCTGGGGTCGGCTCGATCCCGAGCGCGGTGCGAAGCACGTCGGCCCCGAGCGCTGTCTGGACTCCCAGTTCTTCGGTCAGTTGGGCACGCTCGAACAGCGAGGTCGACCAGCGCACGTACGGCGAGGCGAGGACCTCCCGACCGGCGAGGGACGCGCGGATCTGGGTCAGAAGAAGGTCGTCAGGGCGTCGGGCGAGTGCCTCTACCGTCTCCGGGGTGGGTGCGACGCTGAGGGGGACGAGTGGCCGTCCGGCCATGGCTTCGATCCGCTCCACGAACGACCGCGTCGCCACCACCGGGTCGGCCCGCTCGTTGACGGGTGGGAGGTGGAGGGGGACGACCAACGCGACCTTGAGACGGCGGCGCTCTGTGGTCACGTTCGTCGTTCGGATGATGTGGGTGGTGAGGCGATCGACGACGTCGTCGGTGCGGAGATTCCGAAGTTCGACATTGACGGGGTAGACCCCGTCGTTGTCGAGTTGGATGCACGTGGGGCATGTCGGCGAGGGAGGCCCGATCCGCAGTTCCACCGGGACGAACTGCTCAGTGCGTCCGTCGCTACTGACCGGTGTCGGGGTGACGAGGCCAACGACCGCGCCCAGATTCGCGCCGCTCAGGGTCGATCGGAACTGCGCTCGCGTACGAGCGCGGCGATGCACGGTGATGGCCACTCCGAGTCCTGCGGGGAGAGGTTTCGTGTCGGCCGACTCCACCGCGAAGTCGAGGCGGAGCGTCCCGTCCTCGGTCACCACCGGGCCCTGGGCGATCAGGCGGATCATCGGTGCGGTGCGAGCGGCATCGGCACCCGTAGCGCCGCTGGCCGAGGGAGATGCGGTTCCGGTCGTGGCCAGCAGTCCGCCCCGTGGAGAGGGGTCGGCGAGAGCGAGTTCGGCGACCGCTTCGGTCGGCATCATTGGCAACGGGGTGGAGGCTTTCGACGCAGACGCCACCGATGCCACCGATGC
>JANMYF010000382.1:0-2789 GCA_031381685.1 Acidimicrobiia bacterium | reverse complement strand
GAAGGGAACTCGTGGGTCGCGCAGCTCCTCGTGATCGCCCACGTCTACGGCCACTGCTGGTTCTTCCAGCACAACAGCTACTTCGCCAACACCGATCGCAAGTTCCTCCACCGCGTGCGCGCCGGGGCCGAGCGCATCGAGGACTATGGCCGCCGATACGGCCAAGCGCGCGTCGAGGACTTCGTCGACGATGTGCAGGCACTGGCGATTCACGCGCCGATGGACAACGTGAAACGACAGGCCGCGCGTCCTCCCTCTGCCCGTCCGATCGACACCTACGGCGACCTCTTTCCGAAGGAAGCCGCCGCCGCCCAGCAGAAGCACGACGACAACGTGGATGCCTGGCGGGCACGATTCCCCCGCGAACCCGATCCCGATCTTCTCGGGTTCATCCTCGCCCACGCGGCACGGTTGGAGGACTGGCAACGCGACATCGTGTCGATCCTTCGCGATGAAGCGGCCTACTTCAGTCCGCAGCGTCGGACGAAGATCGCCAACGAGGGTTTCGCCGTGTGGGTTCACAGCCAGATCGTCCAGGGGCTGCAGCTTCCGACCGACGAGTTCGTGGAGTACGACCGCCTCAACGCATCCGTCGGCCAACCGCACCAGATGTCGGTGAACCCGTACAACCTCGGCTACGAGTTGTGGAAGGAGGTCGAGCGGATCTATGACCATCCGAGCGATGAGGAACGCATCCAGTTCCCTGGAGCCGGTGAGATCTCCGGCCGCGCCCGCGTGCTCGAGCTCGCTGCGGTGTGCGACGACGTGTCGCTGATCGCCCAGTTCCTCACACCCGGGGTTGCCGAGCGTTGCAAGCTCTTCGCCTGGGAACGCGAACCCGGCGAACAGAACAAGATACGCATCACCACCCGAGAGGCCGAGGAGATCCGCGACAAGCTCATGGCCGACCTGTCTCGACGGGGCACTCCGCGCATCCTCGTGACGGACGGCGATGCGTTCCGCAAGGGCGCGCTGTGGCTGGAGCATCGCCACGAGGGCAGCGGCCTCGACGCCGAGTACGCGCAGGGCACGCTTCCCGCGGTCGCCCGTCTGTGGGGCCGGTCGGTCTACCTCGAGACCGTCGAAAGTGTGCCGGCGACGTCGACCACGCCGACGCCAGCGGGTGCGCCCGCACCCGTTGCCGAGTTGAAGCCGGCGTGGCTCGTCGCCCACCCCGACGACGACATGGCGACGGTGCTGACCGAGTGCCCGGACAACCTCGATCGCCGCACCTGACGAACCCGCGGGGGCGCCTTCGGTCCACTCTGTAGAACGGCTGAGCACCACCTGGCCGAAAAAGCTACGCTGCGGCCACAATCGATCAAAGGAAGTGCACCATGCGTCGCTCTGCCCTTTTGTCCGCAGCCTCCGTCCTCGCCTTCACGGTGACGTTCGCACCGGCCCGACCCGGCGTGGCCGCGACCTCGACAGCCACGGACGCCGTCGACGTCACACTCGGAGAGTACGCGTTCATCATCTCGGGAACGTTGAAGACGGGCGGCACGATCCGCTACCGAAACATCGGTCGTGAGGCGCATATGGCGGGCATGGCGCGCCTGAAACCGGGCAAGACGCTCGAACAGATGAAGAAGGCTATTGCTGCGAATGACGAGAAGGCCATGGGACTCGTGGCCGATGAGGTGTCGCTTCCAGGGGTCTTGTTGACTCCCGGGAACTCCGTCGACATCACGGTGCCCACACTGACGGCGGGCAACTATGCGTTGATCTGTTTCCTCCCCGCGGAGCCGAACGGCCCGCCGCATTTCATGAAGGGCATGGTCGGCCAGCTCACCGTCGAGGCGTCGAAGGCGAAGGCGCCAAGCAACGACGCCACCTACAACGTCACGCCCGGCAAAGCACTCGTGGGCCCGAACACCCTCAAGGCTGGCCGACACAGCTTGGCCATCAACGTCGGCGGCGGCGCGGAAGAACTCGAACTGTTGCTGCTGTCTGCCCCGAAAGGCGTGGGCGTGGCGGCCATCAAGAAGCAGGTCGACGAGCTGTTCGCCGGAGCGGACAAGGGCGTCTACCCCAAAGGGAGCGGCGAGAAAATGGCCAAGCTCATTGTGTTCGCCGCACACGACTTCAGGAAGGACCGCAAGGTCTCCTTCGGCGTGGACCTCAAGCCGGGTTCGTACATCATGGCCGCCGTCGACACCGATATCGACACGTTGCCGAACCCGCTACTGGAACAACTAGCGATCAAGGTCACCTGATCTGATTGGCATCCGACGGCGCGCGTTCAGCGACGGCGCGATGAGGCTCGACTGCGGCGTGTTGTCGAAGCTGAGAGTTCGGTACTTTCGTAGCTCCCAGAGTTACAAATACTCCAAACCCCGAACTTCCTAGGGACGGAACGTCCAGGCCATCGGGCCGGGCTTGCGGGTCGGGACCACGAGGTTCGCCCACCGGGTGAGCACCGGGCGCGTGTCGCGGGGGTCGATGATGTCTTCCATCTCGAACACCTCAGCCGACCGGAACGGGCTCCGGAACCGGTTCAGGCGGATTCGGATCTTGTCGACCTCGGCATGCAAGGTTTCGCCTTCCATGCCGGCCAGCTCCTGACGGAACGCGACCTCCAGCCCGCCTTCGATCGGGAGCGAACCCCAGTCACCCGATGGCCACGAGTATCGAAAATGCGTCTTGCCGGGGACCTTGTTCGCGGCGCCGGCAACGCCGAACGCCTTGCGGATCACCACGCAGCAGAACGGGCTCGTCGACTGTCCGAGCGCGGCAAGAGCGGCGGATCCGAATCGGATCGTCGCTGCTTCCTCGGACTGCTTGCCGAT
>JANMYF010000485.1:0-2324 GCA_031381685.1 Acidimicrobiia bacterium | reverse complement strand
TGCGATGCGAGCGCCATCTTGTCTTGCTCCTCGCGCTCGATCTTGAATTCAGTCGCGACGTTCTCTGCGGTCTCGGGCATCGAGTCGACCCCGTACTTTTCTTTCATCAATTTGTTGATGAAACGCCAGCCAATGGTGGTGTCGTAAACGGCGTTGTTGCGAGCGAAGGCGCTGTCCGCTTTCGGCATCACAAATGGCGCACGACTCATGCTTTCTACGCCGCCCGCAATCATCAACTGCGCTTCGCCAGACTTGATCGCACGCGCCGCTGTGCCCAACGCATCGAGGCCTGAGCCACAAAGGCGATTGATGGTACTGCCTGGCACGTCTTTGGGCATCCCCGCCAGCAGCAACGACATGCGCGCGACGTTCTTCGGGCCATCGGCATCGACGAAATGGAATCTTGAACGACTTCAGGAATACCTCGGGTCGGCATACAGGCACCTCGCCATCGATATTCGCGATGACAACGCTATCTCGCACCTCTTCGAAGAGTACGGCGATGCCATCGACATCGTCGTGCACACAGCGGCACAGCCATCGCACGATTGGGCGGCTCGCGATCCACAGGTCGACTTCACGGTGAACGCGAACGGCACGCTGAATCTTCTCGAAGCGACTCGACGGTTTGCTCCGGGTGCTTCGTTCATTTTTACCTCCACCAACAAGGTGTACGGAGACACACCGAATCGCCTGCCCCTCCGCCAACTCCCCACGCGATGGGAGATCGAAGAGGGACATCCGTATGAGGTCGGTATCCCCGAATCGATGTCGATCGACTCCACGATGCACAGCCTCTTCGGAGCATCGAAGGTTGCCGCCGATGTCCTTGTACAGGAATACGGACGGTATTTCGGGATGAACACCGTCTGTTTCCGGGGTGGTTGCCTCACGGGTCCTGGTCACTCCGGCACTGAACTTCACGGGTTTCTGGCGTACCTGATGGAGTGCGTCGCCACCGGTAGGGAGTACACCGTGTTCGGGTACGAGGGGAAGCAGGTCCGCGACAACATTCACAGCTCGGACTTGGTCGAAGCGATGCTCGCGTTCTACGGCGCTCCGCGCTCGGGCGAGGTGTACAACATCGGAGGTGGACGGGCGAGCAACTGCTCGATGCTCGAGGCGATCGCGTTGTGTGAGGGTATCGTCGGCCGAATGCTTGACTGGAAATACTCCCCGGACGCTCGCGCTGGAGATCACATCTGGTACGTGTCGGATCTTGCAAAGTTCCGAGGGCATTATCCGCAGTGGGATATCCGTTTTGGGGTCGAGGCGATCCTGCAGGAGATGTTTGCTGCGAATGAGGCACGATGGCGGTCTCGGTAGCATGCTGAATTACGGTGCCCACGATGTCATCGGCACGAAGATCCACGCAGTCGACTACGAGTATTGCGTGGAGCAGATCGTTGCCGCTGCTCGGACGAAAGAGCCGCTTACCGTGGCGGCACTCGCCGTCCATGGGGTCATGGTCGGCGTGGATGATCCGGACTTTCGATTCAGACTGAATGAATTCGACCTCGTCGTTCCGGACGGCCAGCCGGTCCGGTGGGCGCTGAACCTCTTGCACGGTGTGCACCTGAAGGAGCGAGTTCGGGGACCGTCTCTCTTCCTTCATGTTTGCCAGCGGGCCGAATCTGAAGGTATCGCTGTCTTTCTGTACGGAAGCACCGAGGAAACACTCGTCAAACTGCAGTCGAATCTCCGGTCAATGTTTCCCCAACTTCACATCGCGGGGTGTCGACCGTCGGCCTTTCGTCGACTGACCTCTTCCGAGCAGGCTGACGTTGACGACCAGATCCGCTCGAGTGGCGCAGGTATCGTTCTTGTGGGTCTCGGATGCCCGAGACAAGAAATCTGGGCTTGGGAGAATGCGCCGCAGTTGAGTCTTCCCACGTTGGCCGTTGGTGCAGCGTTTGACTTTCACGCAGGGTTACTTCGCGAAGCCCCGGACGTTCTCCAGAGAATAGGCCTCGAATGGCTCTTTCGATTGGTTCAAGAGCCCCGCCGGCTCTGGCGTCGCTACCTCTTGCTCAACCCTCGCTTCATCGCTCGGGTGTCGCTGCAGCGAGCCGGACGGCCGATCGCGGTTTCGCAATCAGGTCGCGCTCCCTTCAGGGACTGTCGCTTCGGTTAGCTATGGACTCCAGCAGTGTCGGCGACGGCATTTCTCTGACGGGCGCTCGGGCCATTGGGCGGATCGGTTCGCTAGGAACAGTGTTCGGTGGGGCAGCGTTCCTTTTGGCCTCGGCCTACATGCTCCGGCGGACGATGCTTACGATCGCTCCGCCCGGATCGAACGATGGCGGGACACTCGCCGATTTCCG
>JANMYF010000471.1:0-2897 GCA_031381685.1 Acidimicrobiia bacterium | reverse complement strand
TCGGCCGAGACCTTGTAGGAACCGGGCGCGACCACGACGTCCGTAGTCAGCGTCACGGCCGGCTTCGGCTTCGATGCGTAGTAGGTCGAGGCGGCGCCGAATGACGCCGTGACCGGGACCCCCGCAGGAGCAGAGACGGTTGCTCTGATCACCGCCGGTCCGCTTCCTGGTGCTGCACCGGCGTGGCCGCTCACTGCAAGGCCGGCAAGCGCAGTCACCGCCGCGACGAATGAGGACATTTTCATGACTGAAGGGCGCACCGGGAAAACGTAACACGAGTGCCCCGGTCGGGGCCCGGACCACGCCGTCCAGCAGAGCGCTGAAGGGATACAGGTCATCGTCACCGAAGCCGGCGCTCGGCGCGTGGAGCGCGGAATCGGCCAGGTCCAGATTCGCCATTGCGATGACAGAGGCCAGGTCGAGGCCAGTGACCTCGGTGGCGAGCTCGACGAAGTTGGCGAGATCGAGGTATCGCACCGTCACTTGGCGAGGCGTTCGAGCAGCTCCTGGTCTTCTTTCACGATCCGCCGAAGGCTCGTTCGAAACGCCGGGGACTTGCGACGCCGATCGATCGCCTCGATAAGTGCCTGCTTGACCATCTCGTTGACGCTGGTGCCCTCCACCCGTGCGACCGCCTCCGCATCGGCGGCGCTGTCGTCGGCCAGTCGGACGGTGAGGTTCTTCGTCATGAGGTCATGATTGCACGACGGCGCGACCGTAACCGGGCTAGACGCTTCACCGATCAGATAAGACTGGTGTCGAAGGGGGGACTTGAACCCCCATGCCCTAAAGGGCGCCAGCCCCTCAAGCTGGTGCGTCTGCCATTTCGCCACTTCGACGTGGTCCCCGAAGGGACCCTCTACCATAGCGCGGTGGGAAGCTCGCATCACGCGCCTGATGGCGCTGTTCAGGGCGCAGCGCAGGGCGTCGGCTCCTCTCTGGATGGGCGCAGATAACGATCTCGCGCGCATCACGAGATCTCGCGCGCAGATCACGAGATCTCGCGCGCAGATCGGTCGATCTCGGCGGGAAATCGCTGATTCGGTGGGGATGTGTGTGCGAACGGCGCTGAGGTGCGCGTGAGCAGGCGCCACGTGCGCTGAGCGAGTGCGCGTCAGCTCGGAGCGGCGGCGAAGAACTCGGTGATGCGTTCGATGAAGTCGTCGGGAGCTTCCCAGTGAACCGAGTGGCCACGACCCTCGGCGAGCCAGAGCTGACCACGGGGCAGCCACCCGGCGATGGTCTCGGCGTGGCGTCCGGGGGTGTTCACGGCGTCGTCGGTTCCCTGCACCGCAAGCACCGGCACGTCGAGATCGGCCAGGTCCGCGGCCGTCCACTGGGGATAGGTGATGGTCTCGGCGATGGTCGCCAGCAACATCTGGCGCCAGTAGCCCTCGCCGTGGAAGGTGTCGTGGAGCGAGATCATCGCGTCGCGCCATACGGTGTTCTCCCTGTCGACCCGGTCAGGGTCCATACCGTCCGGAACACGGGTGCGGACGTGCTCATCGATATACGCGTTGCCGGCCAGCACCACGGCTGCTCGGACCTGCAAGGGGAACGACTTGGCGAGACACAGGGCAACCGTTCCCCCGTTGCTATGTCCACAGACGAACGCCCGGGGCATCCCAAGAGCACGTAGCAGCCCGGCGGAATCTGCCGCCATCTGCTCGAACGAGTACAGCAGCCGCCCGTCATTGTCACGCGACGCCTTGGACCGGCCGTGCCCCCGGCAATCCGGGGCGACCACGAAGTAGCCGAGGTCGGCCAGACGCGTCCCGATCGGGCTGTGCACGAACCAGTCGGACTCCCCCGTTTCCGTGCTTCCGTGGATCAGGAGAACCGGATCATCCGTTGGCTCACCGGCGGTGAGATACGACAGCGTCGTGCCGTCGTGGAGCAGGAGTGCAGAGCGACTGACGCCGCTCACTGCTCGGGGAAATGGCAGGCGACGGGATGTCCGCCACCGCGGTCGATGAGCGCCGGTTCCTCATTTGCGCACAGTTCCGTCGCCTTCCAGCACCGGGTACGGAAGCGACAACCTGATGGCGGATCGGCAGCCGAAGGAATGTCGCCTTGCAACACGATCCGCTCGCGCTTGCGGAGACGCTCGGCGCGGGGATCGGGCAACGGCACCGCCGACAGCAGCGCCTTGGTGTAGGGGTGCGACGGGGCACCGAACACCTCGTCCTTGGTCCCGGACTCCATGATCTTGCCGAGGTACATCACGGCGATCCGATCGGAGATGTGCGACACCACCGAAAGATCGTGGGCGATGAACACGTAGGTGAGGCCCATCTGGTCCTGCAGGTCGTCGAGCAGGTTCACGATCTGAGCCTGGATCGACACATCGAGAGCAGAAACGGGCTCGTCGAGGAAGATCAGCTTCGGTTTGTTGGCCAACGCTCTGGCCACACCGATGCGCTGACGCTGACCGCCTGAGAACTCGTGGGGATAGCGGGCGCCATGCTCACGGGCGAGGCCACACGTGGTCAGTAGATCATCGACACGGGCGTTGGCTTCGTCCTTCCGGACGCCTTGCACGGTCATCGGTTCGGCGATGATCTGGCGCACCGTCATGCGAGGATTCAACGACGCATACGGGTCCTGGAAGACGATCTGCAGCTTCTTGCGTAACGCCTTGGTGTCGATATCGGTTCCGGCCGAGATGTCCTGTCCGTCGAATCGGATCGTCCCCGAGGTCGGCTCCATGAGGCGAAGCACAAGACGTGCCGTGGTCGACTTGCCGCAGCCCGACTCGCCGACGAGCCCGAAGGTCTCCCCGGCGGCGACGCTGTAGGACACGCCATCGACGGCTTTCACGTGGCCGACGGTTCGCTTCAGCAACCCTCGTTGAATGGGAAAATGCTTGACGAGGTTGGTGATCTCGAGCAGCGGTG
>JANMYF010000460.1:0-30558 GCA_031381685.1 Acidimicrobiia bacterium | reverse complement strand
GAAACGATGTTCTGGTACACCTTCGACTGACGATCCTTCAACAAGAAGGTGTCCTTCGGGCCACCCTTGTCGCAGGAAACCGACACTTCGTAGGTGGCGATGTTGGTCTTCGGGTCGCCGGTGACAACCTTCGACACGACGAGGTCGCCGTAGGAAGCGTTGGTGACGGTGACCGTCTGGCCCATGGCCGTCAGAGCCGAGCGGTAAGCCGAGCCCGTGGTGCCGCCGCCGACACCCGGGAGGGTGACCGTGGCAACAGCCGTGGTGGATGAGTACAGCGTGACCGGCATCCCGAGGGAGTTGGTCTCGGTGACTTCACAGACACCGCCGCCGTTCAGGCCGGGGAACTCGTTGTTGGTGAAGACACGGGCAGCAGCGCCACCGACGAGCGTGAACGCACCGGTGAAGCCACCGGCGGTGTTCGGAGCAACCGGGACACCGATCTTGGCGGCGTTCGCAGCGGCGACAGTAGCGGCAAGCTGCCCAGCGTTCAGCGTGGCGATGTTCGCAGCGGTACCGATAACGGCGGTGTCAGACACGAGCGGTGGGGCAAGGGCCGGAACGCCAGCGGGGACCGGGGCGCTGGTGCTCAGAGCGTCGTAGACGAACCAACGACGGGTCGGCGCGCCAGCGGAGTTCGGATCGGTGAAGACCGTGATGAACGAGCCTGCGCCGGAGATCACGAGATCGCCCGTGGCGTAGCCAGCGACCGGAGCGGTGGCGACGACGATGAACGCGCTGCGCTGGTTGGAGCAGCTGATCGTCATCGGGTACGCGGCGCCAGCGGTGGTCTCGTCGCCGAGAACGACCTTGCGGACGCTGATCGTCGGGAACGTGACGGTGATGACGACGTCCGTCGAGGAGAAGATCGGGAGCTCAGCGGTCGTGGCGGTGGCCGCACCGGCAGTGCCGGCAGCGTTCGTGGCCGTACCAGCGGTGACGGAGCGGTCAACGCCGCCGACCGAGATCGTGATGGCCGGCGTGCCGACGTTGGCGGTGCCTTCCATGCGAGCTGCGATGACACACGAGGTGCCGACGAGTCCCGACGAGGTCGTGGCCTGCAAACCGATGTTGGTGATGAAGGCGCCCGAGGTCGGGGTCATCGTGGCGTTACCGAACAACGTCGAACCAGTCGCCGGGGTCGGAGCGCCCGGGCCGGGCTGGTTGGTGAGCGCACCGGTGAAGTAGTTCTTGCAGTTATAGGTGACCGAGACGCCGGTGACGCCTGCGGGCGGGGTGGCCGGGTTGAACTTGGCCGTGGCTGAAATCTGACCGGGGTTGACGGTCACAGTTTGCGCATTTGCGGTCTGGGCGACGAACGGGCTGACGAGCAGACCGGCGGCGACCAGGGCAAGTGCCGAGCGGGAAATCCGCTTGATCATGTGCACTCCTTGGAGGTGAACAGGGAACACATCTCCTCCGCATCAGCTGGTCCGAAACCGGAAGCGACTGGTGTGGGCTTGATGAGCAAGCAGGTCGGGATTGACCGCTTGCCCAGACACGATACGGACCAATTGTGACGAAGGCAAGTGGATGTGACCGATTTTCGTCACAAAACCGTCACAATTGCCCTCCGCGGCCGCGGCGCCGGGGGAATACCGCGGAACGCGTTCGAATCCCGTCCGATCAGCCACGCATGGCGCCTGGGTCCTCAAACCGTGTCCTCACACCCTCGCGGCAAGCGTGCGGGCCGGGCTCGTCACCAGCGTGAGCAGGGTCGGACCGCTCATGACGATGACGATGAGCGCGCCGATCCCGATGCGCGACCCGGGAACGAGGCCATGGGCCGGGTCGAGAAGGTTCACGACGACACAGCCGAGGCAACCAGCGCCCACGGCCAGCAGCGCCGTCCCCCAGCGGTCGAACGCCTCGAGCAGCGAGACCGCCAGGCCAGCGATGCCCAGGCACATGTGGGCGATGAGCAGCGCCCATACGTCGTCAACCGGGCCTGCGCCACTGGCCGCCCACGCGAGGATCGGGACCGATCCGAGCGATGCCCCGACGATGACCCGCCCCAGTGCGCCCAGGAGAAGCACGCGAACCACGGTGATCGAGGGACCACGACCCGACGAGGAGAACGGCTGCTTCACCAACGCGCCGGGCAACACCCGCCACAGCTTGCCCATATGCCAGCCGCCCCAGACACTCCCCAACAGCGCCGGCACGACCGTGATGGCCACCAGGGCGGCGCGGCCGTCCCACAGGAACCTCGGTTCCAGGACGAGGACACCGCCGACCCCGGCGCCGATCAGTCCAGCGGCCAACGCGCGGTCCTTTCCGCCCGGCAGTCGGTCCGACGGACGGTGCCGCCGAACACCCACCGAAGCCGTGGTGAGCGCCAGGACGGTGAGCACCGGCAGGAGCACGCGCGGGCTGGCGCCGGCTCGCAGCACCGCGGCACCGGTCAGGAGTGCACCGCCGAACACCAGACCCCAGCCGAGCCGGGTGATCACGAAGCCCCCGACCCAGATGCCGACGAGACACGCGGCGAGCCAGCCTCCAGGACGGATCGGCACGCATACCGCCATCGCCCCGGCGACGACACCCAGGACCCGGGGGTCGTTGCGAAGCCGGCCGAGCCCGTCGCTTCCGCTCATGTAGCGGCGACGGATGGCCCACTGGATGGCGAGGGACAACGGCAGCGCCAGGCGCCACGCCATGTCGACGGAACGAGCACCCAGATCGCTCGTCAGCGTCGAGAGGTAGAAGCCCATACCGAGGACCCCGGCAACGAAACCGAGGTCCCCCAGCGCCAGCGACGGGTCAAGTGGCTCGGACCGGACCACCCGCGCCTGGAATGCCGCCGCCCGGGAACGGCGAGGTGCCGACGTCAGTCCGAATGCCTCACCGGGCGCGACACCACCCCACGCTTCCAGCACGACGGCTGCTTCGAGACGGTCCTGGGTCGGGCGTTCAAGGTGCGCGTCGGCGAAGTCCCAGTCGAGCGCAGGACCGGTGGGTGAGCTCATGACCGGTCCTCGTCCGGAAGAACGATCCGAACACGATCGACGGTTTCATGCTCGGGTTCGGCGTCCTCGAACGCATCGAGCCCGGCCAGATCATCGCCGACAGCGCTCTCGGGCACCGTGACCGCCGGCCGCAGGCCGGTCAGCTCCCCGATGAGATCGGCGTAGGCGAGGAGGCAGCCTTCCTGTCCGAACGCGTGCACGACCCGTTGGCGGCCGCGAGCGCCCAGCGACATCGCCAGCGCCGGGTCCTCGAGCAGACGGACGACGCCCGTCGCAAGGGCCTCGTAGTCACCGGGACGCACGGTGAATCCGCAACCGCTGAGGGCCTCGGGAACGCCGCCGACCGCGGTGGCGACGACCGGCCGGCCGGCCGCCATCGCCTCGAGGACCGAGATCGGGAAGCCTTCCGAGATGCTCGACAACACCGAGAGCGTTGCGGTTTCGAGTGCGGCGTACGGGTCATCGGTGGGCCCGAGGAATCTGAACCGGTCGCGCAGACCGAGGTCGAGGTGCAGCGCGTGACACTCCGCGTCATAGCGTTCATTGCCCTCGGGCACCGGTCCGTAATGATCGAACCGCACCTGGGGCATCCGCTCGACAACCGACGCCGCGGCGCGCAGCAGCGTCTTGACGTCTTTGAGCGGGTCGATGCGACCGACGGTGACGACAACGGGATCGATCGGCATCGGCGCGACCTTCGGCGGCACGAGGACGCCGTTGTGAATCGTCCGGATCCGGTCCGGGTCGGCGCCGAGCGCGCGTTCCCACGCGGCGTTGGCGCTCGTCACCGGCGCCACGAGGTTGGCCACCCCGTAGGTGAGCCGCGCCAGCCCTCGGGCAAGGCGGGTGTGGGTCCAACGCTCCCCCGGGGACTCACCGTCGCGAATGGCGGCAAGGTAGGCCTCGCGGACGTATACCCCGTGCTCGGAGAGCACCACCGGGGTTCCGTACATCGCGTGATGCACGGCGGCCGGTACCCCCGCCCAGCCGGCCGCGGTGACGATGATGAGATCCGGCGCGTCGGGTCCGGTCGGCGTGGGGGCGGCGGCCGCCTGCGCGATCCAGCACAGCGTCTGGAACAGATCGCACACGTGCTGTTCGTCGAGCACCGGCGCGACGCGTTCGCCGTGATCGGCGACGAGGACCTCGCCGAGCGAGGTGCGGAACGCCACCCAGGCATCGGGATGACGAAGCGCGGCCCGGATCTTCTCCGGATTCGTGCGACACCACACCAGGGCATCGATCACCGCGAGCGGGTCGCCATCCCAGCCCAGCAAACCGTGGACGAGCTCGGAGGCGAGTTCGGTCCGCAGGTTCGACCGTCGCCCCGGTCGGCGAGCGGTGACCTGTTCGGACCAGAGGTCGATGTGGCCGGCCAGCCGGGCATTGGCCGGGAGCTCGAAGACCAGGGGTCGCCGGATCCCGCCGGCGGTGATGGCGAGGACGTCCCAGTCGGCACCGGAGACGCCGTTGACCACGATGTCGCACCACGTGCTGACACCACCCTGGGCGAAGGGGTAGGTCCCTTCGGTGGTGAGGAGAACCCTGGGCCGACGGATGGTGGCGTCGACCGCCCCGGTCGGAGCCAATGGCCCCTCGGCGGAAGAGGTGGGGGGGTGTCGGTCGGGCACGGAGAACTCCGCCGACCAGGTTAGGTCGGGAGAGACCCGGCCGGCGCGACCGACATCAACCTTGGGCGGTGGGGGCCAGGACGTCCGGTCGCCGAAGCCGCTTCAGCCCGTCGCCAACCACCCGGGCAAGAGTGCTGCGGGGATCACGCGGTCCTGCGGGCGGCATCGAGCACATCGGTCAGCCCTACCTGGTCGCCGTCGGCCTTCCACCAGCGGGTCTCGCAGCGGCTGCACGAGTGCAGGGTGAGCTGGCGCTGGTTGACGGTCATCGCAATCGTCACGAGGTTGGCGATGTTGCAGAGCGGGCAGATCATTTCGTGTGGTTCCTTGGACAGGCCGGCGTGGTGGCAGGGGCGAGCGATGGGGTCGGCCAGCTGCTGAGCGTCGGAGAAGACGGTTCACGGGTGGCGTCCAAATGCATCGGCACGTTTCCCTGCACCCTTGAGCGCGGGTTCACTTCTTTGATCCCTTTGCACCACACCGATGCGTCGAGGGACCCACTCGCCGCTATCGGTCGGCGAGCTGCATGCCCAAGGCGAGCATCGTGGTGAGATTGAATCCGGCGTGAAGGAGGACGGCCGTGGAAAGACGGCCCGTTCGTACGCGCGCTGCTGCACAGACCACACCAACGGCAACCAGCGCCGGCAACTGAAGCAATTGCCCATGGATCACCCCGAACCAGATCGAGCTGATGGCGATCGCCAGGAGGGTACGACGGTCGAAACCCGACGGGGCATCGTCGGGACCGAAGGCACGGCGGACGGCCTGCAGCACAGCACCGCGGTAGAACAGCTCCTCGAACACGGGGGCGCCGACGACCACGAACACGGCAAGAACCGCGAACCCGACACCGAGACCGCCAGCACGGTCGGTCAGGTCTCGGGCCGGTCCCGACACCCGGTCGTCGCGGACGCCGGCGAGGTAATACGCAATGCCGACAGCGAACTGGAGCGCGACCCCGACAGGGAGGGCGGCGAGGTCGACCGCTCGCACCGTTCGTGCACCGACCACGTCCTGCCACGGCCGCCGGCGGCGATGCGACGTGGCCAGCACCCCGGCAAACAGCACGGGCCACGCGGAGCACAGCGCGACGAGAATCGGCCCGAGACCGTCTCGGAGTTTGCCGTCCTCGGTCACAAACGGCAGGGTGGCGAAGGCGACTGCCACGAACGCCCCGAACTGGAACAGAAGGACGAGGCCGAGTTCTCCGCGGTCACGCCCGTCCGCCGGGGCAACCGCGGGCAACTCCTCGTGATTCAACGAGCCGAGGTGAGTTCCGCGCTCATCCCGTGCAGCACCGTCGACCATGCTCCCAGTGTGGCCGCTCCATCCCCGCCGCCGTCAACGCCGCCTTCGCCAACGACCGTCGGTCGGGCGCGATCGACGGTCCAACCCGTGGGCGGCGTGAGGCGGTCCACATGGAAACGGCAGAGGTCGTACAGCGACGGATCCCGTTCGGCACTGAGCGGCCCGAGGAACACCACCCGGTTGCTCTGGTTGTACGACATGGTGGCAACGGCGTGGCGGCTGCAGGTCGGCCGGGCACAGAAGCGATGTTCGGGATCGTTGGTCGGCCGAGGAATCGAGACCGGACGCATCGACGGGCTGAATCCGAGCCGGTACGAGCCCACTTCTCGGGCCGGGTGCCGCCCCGCAGCCGTTGCCAGGCGTTCGTTGCGCGGTCCAAGGCCGATGCCCGCGGCGCGAAGAGTACGAGTAGCGGCATCGTCGATCGGCATTCCTTCACGGTAACGAGGACGATCGCTCCGACGATGGATGCTCGGTCGCCGCGGTCTCGGACGCCTCGTAGGACTCCTAGGGTGAGAGGTGGTGGCGAACGACGAACCCCGCTCGACCAACCCGCTCCCTCCGATTTCCGCCCCGGCCCGGACCAGTGCGTCCGGTCCTGAGGGTCGCTTTTCTCCGCGCCCGGTGCCTCCGCGACCGCCGGTCGGGTCGTTGCGAGAGCGCCTGGCGACGAATCGCCTGCAGACGGCGGCCAGCGCCGCTCGGCGCCGCAACGCCCCGTGGTGGAGGCGCCGACCGCCGATCTGGCTTCTGATCGTCGCCACGACGCTGGTGTTCGGGGCGGTACTGCTCCCTCGCATCGGCGACACCCCCGACGACACCTTCCCGTGGACGACCTTCATGGAGCGCGCTTCCGGTGGCCAGGTCCGTTCCGCTGTCTTCACCAACGAATCCGGTGTGGTCACCGGCGTACTCGTCGATGGAACGGCATTCCGCACCACCGGTCCATCGGCGCTGTCACCCGATGAGCGGCGTTCGCTGGGGGCCGCCACGGAGCTTCGCTTTCGCGCCGCACCTTCGAACTCGATCGATCAGTGGGGCCCGATCATCGCGTCCCTGGTCATCGTGCTGATCGCCGTTGCTCTCCTGGTCCGCCGACGACCGTCCGATGCGGCCAAGTCGGCGATGACCAGGTCACCGGCCCGGCTGGGCAGCGGCAAGATCGACGGCACCGACGCGATCACGTTCGCCGATGTCGCGGGCGCCGAAGGCGTGAAGGCAGAGCTTCGCGAGATCGTCGACGTACTGCGACATCCTGATCGCTACCAGGCGATCGGGGCCCGGCTGCCGAAAGGCGTGCTGCTCGTGGGCGCGCCTGGGACCGGCAAAACGCTCCTCGCACGCGCCGTCGCCGGGGAGGCCAACGTCCCGTTCCATTCGATCTCGGGTTCCGATTTCATGGAGATGTACGTCGGGGTCGGCGCGGCCAGAGTGCGCGACCTCTTCGCCGAAGCCAGGCGTTCCGCGCCATGCATCGTCTTCATCGACGAGATCGATTCGGTCGGGCGCAAGCGTGGCGCAGGGGTGGGCGGCGGTCATGATGAGCGCGAACAGACCCTGAACCAGTTGCTCGCAGAGCTGGACGGATTCACTGCGTCGACCGGGATCGTGGTGCTCGGTGCGACCAATCGACCTGACGTGCTCGACGCCGCGTTGCTCCGTCCCGGTCGCTTCGACCGCCACGTGGATGTCCCGCTTCCGGATCGCGACGAGCGTCTTGCAATACTCCGTGTACATACAAATCGGCTCTCGCTCCGCGCCGACGTCGACCTCGACGATCTCGCCCGTACGACGCCTGGGATGAGCGGTGCCGATCTCGCAAACCTGCTCAATGAAGCGGCCCTCTCCGCGGTGCGCCGCTCATCGACCGAGGTCACCACGCGCGATCTCGACGTGGCACGCGACCGGGTGATCCTTGGCGTCGAACGCCCGTCGCTCGTGCTTTCCGATGACGAACGTCGGATCACCGCCACCCATGAGAGCGGCCACGCCGTACTGGCCGTCCTGCTGAAGTCGACCGGCCCGCTGCACAAGGTCACGATCGTCGCCCACGGCGCCGCACTCGGTCTCACCATGTCGCTCCCGGCGGACCGACAACTCATGCGCCGAAGCGAGGTGCTCGATCAGATCTGCCTCGCGTTCGGGGGCCGTTGCGCCGAGAAGCTCGTGTTCGGTCAGATCACCACCGGTGCCGCCGATGACCTCAGCCGAGCGACCTCGCTCGCTCGTCGCATGGTTCGTGAATGGGGCATGAGCGAACGGATCGGACCCATGGCGTGGCGTCCGGACGAGCACGTGTTTCTCGGCGAGCAGATCTCGCGCAGCCGCGACGAATCAGAGGCAACCGCACGGCTCGTGGACGAAGAGATCCGGGCGATCCTCGAAGAGCAGGAACAACGGGCAACGGCCATGCTGGCGCAGCATCGCCGAGCCCTCGACGCCGTCGCCCGGCCACTGGCCGAACAGGAGACGATGAGCGGCGAACGCGTTCGGCGCATCGTCGCCGGCGGAACGCCGTCGCTCCCGGTGGAGAAGCTTTCCAACTCCCCCGCCGTTGCTCCTGCGCCGTAGGTCGGCTGCGCACGGGAGGCGAAGGGGCCGTCTCAACGAAGCGGGATCGCCCCTCCGATGGAGGTCCCCAGCTTGGCCGTGCCGATACGTGGCGCGACCGCTCGTGACCTCGATTCCGGAATGGTCGTGTCGGGCACCGCTGTCGTCGTCGTGGCACGCGTGGTCGACGTCGCACCCGAGGTGGTGCTCGGGCCGGAGGGTGCAGATTGCCCGGCAGACACGGGCGAGCTCGGAGGCGACGACGCGATCGCCGCGCCGGAAGCGGGCGTCGTCCCCGTCACGGGCGTCGTCCCCGTCAGGCGCGTCGTGGTCGTCGACGCTGCAGCGGCGGGGACCGATCTCGTGGTGCTCGGACCCGGCGCTACGAGGGCAAGCGAGTCCGGTGGGTTCGGCGGGAGCGTTCCGGAGGTCTCGGTATCTGAGACGTCGAGGGTCGTCTTGGTCGGGAGAGGGTCGACGAACGGTCGGTCACCCGGTCGATCGATCAACTGGATCCACCGCTCGACGATGATCGGTGTGCCTGGCGAGGACACCGAAAGCGAACGCCCGGTGAGAGCGGCGTAGTCACCGAGGCGGACGTCGAGCCGGGAAGACGGTGCGATCACGAACCCCTGGGCCGCCGGGACCTGCTCCACTCCGTTCGGTCCGAGCGTTCGCAAGGAGATGACCGCGTTGGTGTCGGTCGGGTTCAACAGCGAGATGGTGTCGCTTCTCACGGGGGAAGCCTCGACATCGGGAATGATCCAGGTCTCCGCCGGTCCGACGATGCCCGGCGACGACGCGTAGCCCCGCCGGAGTTTGCCGCGTGCGTCGACGGTCCGCTCGACGACGATGTCCGAGCCGTCGTCGGTCGAGACGACGACGCTATAGCCGGTGTTGCGGGGGATTCTCGACTCTGACCCCGGAACGAGCTCGGCGACGTCCATCGGAGCGATGTCGATCTCGAACGGCTCCACGCCGGCGACTCCGTCGACGAGCACGTCGATGACGGCGGTGACGGGTTGGCGTGTCGGGTTGAACAGGACGTAGCGCTCACGGAACACCGACGACGATCGGCCGGACGGGAAGTACCAGGTCGGGCTCGCCGACGCGGTGCCGGGGCTGATCGTTGTCCCTTTCCGACGACCCGATCCGTCGAAGGTCGTGATGCGTTCGACGGCGACGCGACCCATACGTGCGCGTACGATGGCGGCCACACGCTGACGGCGGCGAACGAAAGCACCGACATCGATCTGTTGCACGCTTTGCGCGCCGATCGAGATCCCCTGCAGGGCCGCCGGCAGCGCCGCCCCGCGATCGGTCACGAATCGAACATCGAGAAGGGCATCCTCGGGGAACGGATTGAAGACCGAAAGCGTCGTCGTCGCGTCGATCGTCGTGGCCCCGTCGCCGGTGATCCAACGGGCGCCCGCCTCGGATGAGCAGAGCGCGCTCGCGCCGCCGAACGGGCCGCTGATCCGATGTTCCGCGGCGATGCCCCCGGCGTCGAATTCGACGAGCGCGGCAATGGCCCCACCGGCGACCGACGGCGGTGCCGCCACGTCGATGCGGCTGTTGGCACCGGCCAAGAGGGGTTCGACGACGGGCTGGCGGCCGAGTTGTTCCCCGTACCAGGTGATCCGACCGGGAACCTCGACGTCATTGAGATTGGCAATTGTCACCGTGAGATCAGGGAGGTTCTCGCTCGTCGTCCGCCCCGATGCGCAGAACCACGTCGAGGCACCGGAACCGAGCGGCGTGGCTGCCGGATTCAGCGATGCCACGCGAACCGACGCGGCGGGCGGCGTGCGGGCGACGAGTCGGTCGACGACTACCGGCCCTCCGAGGAGTGCCACCAGGCCGGCCATGGCGATCGGCCGCCGCCAACGCGCGACGAACGCTCTCATGGGCGACGCCGCCTTGTCCCAGGACCTCGGGTGCCCGCCGGTCGATCGGTGGCCGGATCATCTTCTCCACCGTTCTCACCCTGTCGGTCCGCCTCGGCGCGTCGGGAGGAGAATCGGCTCCAGAGCTCGTCGGCCACGGAACCGTCGGCCGGTATTTCGTCGACATCATCGACCGGGCGATCGGAGGAAGATGCTGCGCTCGGGGTCACGAAGGGGCGAGCATGCGCGAAGTCGTCGTCGGCGAACTCGTCGTCGACGAACGCCAGCGCGAGTGCATCGAAGTCGTGATCGGTCTCACCTGTGGGATCCACGTCCGGAAGCACGCCGCGACGATCGGCGAGCAGCAGATGGCGACGGTGACGATCGACGCCGACGATGACCAGGGCGCACGCCCATGCCAGCGCCGCCGCAAACAGTGCCAGCGTGACGCTCCACGGGCGCACCGGATGGAGCGTCGCCTCCCCGGTTTCCGGCACGGGGAAACCACTGAAGGGAGCACCGACGCGTTCGACGCCGGCAGCGTCGATCAACCCTCGGAGACGGACGGGTTTGACCGATGTCGATCCCACGGTGAGGCGCCAGTACGGGCTTGCCGGGAGTGATGCGATCACTTCGGCGTCCGCTTCGACGAATCCGCGAAACGAACTCGACGGTGGCCGAAGGCGGAGCGCGTCGAGCGGCACGCCATCGGCGGAGGTCGTGGAAGACGCCACGATCGGCACGGGAAGGAGCGCGTTCGATGCTCCGGCGGTATTGACCGTTCCGTCTCGGTCGAGACCGGGGGAGGTGAGCGGGGACCACACCGCCGGGACCCACGCATCGTTCTCGTAGACGATCAAATCCGTGCCGCTGTCGACGGCACGGAGGTCGAGTTGTTCGAGAAGCGACTGGCGGAGGTCGGCCGGGGCGGCGAGGCGAGGACCGGCGGAGCGGTCGCGTTCGACGATCACCAGGAAGCGGATGCCGAGCGGCGCCAATTCGGCCCCGAGCCGGGTCGTCGCGCCGAGGCGGGCGAGCGCGAGGGCGTCGGCGAACGACCGGGTTCGGGCGGTCTCGTTCACGACCCATTGGTCGGCGATGGTCGGAAGTCCGTCACGGGTGATCGTCGCACCCAGTCCGGCAGCGAGCCGGAGCGGGGACCCAGGGAGCACACGGGGATCACCGACGAAGGCAACCCGGAATCCGCCGTCTTGAAGCCCGCGCATCCAGGCGAGTTTGTCGGCCGGCGTTCGCTCGGGCCGAGTCCAGCGACCACCTGCCGACGCGGTCGCGACCGGGAGTACGGAGAGTCCCACCGACAGGAGACCGATGGCGGCGAATGCCTGGCGCCAGCCGAAGCCGCGCCGACGGACCTCTCCGACCAGTGCTCCGACGCCCTCACCGGACAGCCGGGCGATGCAGTACGCCGCGGGCAGAAGCGTCAGGGCCGGACCGGGCATCACGGGGGGCAGCCAGCCATGACCGCCAAGCCACGCGAGCAACACGCTTCCGGTGACGACCATCCAGTTGCGAATGGCCAGCAGCAGTCGCGGTCCGTCGGCCACGAAGAGCACGAAGGCCGCGGCGACTACGAACAGGCCACCGAAAACTGCAGTGCCGATAGGACCGTTCGGGCTGGTCTGGAGGCGCAGGAGTTGATCGATCCGCAGCGGCGCCGACCGGGCAGCGTCACCTCCGGTGAACGACCATCCGGCAGCCCCGGATCGGACGAGGGAGATGACCCAAGGGGCGAGCAGGACGAGCGTCGCACAGGCGACGAGCACTCCTCGCGCGGTGATCCGACGAAAGGCACCGACACCGCTTGTGAGAAGGGAGGAGACGCCGAACAGCACCACCGTCTGCACCCAGACGACGGTGAACGTCGGATCCATTGCGACGGCGACTGCAAGCACGAGGGCCGGACGGACGATGGGGGCCACGTGGGCGAGGCGGAAGCGGAGCCGAAATCGGCGCGGCGCGGACTCGAGGGCCTCGACGCGTTCTGCCTGCTCGGACTGACCCGACGCGTCCGTTCGCCCGATCGTGCCAGCCCGGCTGTCCAGGAGTCGCTCGAGGGGCCGGAACAGCCACGGCAGCAACGCGTAGCCCCAAAGCGCGCCGCGATCACCCGATGACAGCGCATCGAAAGGAATCGGGACGATCAGATAGACGACGACAGCGGCGATCGCAACACCACTGCGATGGGAGACGCTCCGACCCGAGGGATCGGTCGTTCCGGTCGAGCGGTACATCCCGAAGGCGCCGATCGCGAACGGTCCGAGGCCGACGAGCGTCCCGACGAGTCCGGTCGCCCCGAACGCCAGTGTCGACGCGACGGCGAGAAGCGCGACCCCCGGGGCAGTAGGTCCAAAGTGACCGAGGCTCGTTTCCTGCCAACCCGACGTCACGAGGCGCCAGAGGTCGCCGAGGGGCGGCAGCGCGATGAGTCGCCCGCCGCGCCCGATTCCCGAGCCGATCAGCCCTCGCGATCCGAAAGCAACAACGGCGAGCACGAAGGCGAGTGTCCCGAACGCGAATCGACCGCCGCGACGGCTGCCGAGCGCACGCTCCGCAGCCCGCCACAACCGGGCCGAGTCAGCGGAGACGTCGGAACGAAGCTCGGCACGCAACCGCGTGCTCACCGGGACGAGTTCCGATCCGAGCTCGTCGGGCCCGGCCGTCCCGGCGTTCGAGCCGAGGGCTCGAGCCTGTCGTCGGTCGTTGCCGTTCGCCAATGCGAGGCGGAGTGCGGTGAAAGGAGTCCGGCGGCGCCCGAGCATCGCTTCGCGGGCCGGGGAGCCATGACGCAGCGCTTGGATGACGAGGAGCGGAAGGAGGATGACCAGCCTCGTCGCGCCCGCCGTTGCGACCATCGAGCGGATCCGGTTCCGGTCGCGAAGCAGACGCTGCTCGGCGAGCGGCGTCGGCTCGTGCGGCGGGCGGCGGCGATCGGTGAACTGCGGTCCGATGAGCGACCCGGGCACGCCGTGTACGACGCTCTGGTGGGCAACACGCGCCGCAGGAACGACGATCACCTTGCGTCCTCGCCGGCGAGCACGAAGGCACAGGTCGAGGTCCTCGCCGAGGTCGGGGCCGGGGGCGGTCGGGGAGCCCGGGTTCGTCCCCGTGCGTGGGTCCGTGAGCGAGGGCAGGAATCCGCCGAGTGCGGCGAACGCATCGGCGGCGACGAGGAGCGTCGCGCCGTGCGCCGCCGTCACTTCGCGGATCTGGTCGTGCTGGCCTTGATCGAGGTCGTCGAGCTCGACGAGCGGCACCGGAAGGCCCGAGCGGTCGATGGCGTAGCCCAGCGACAGGAACCGCTCGTGGTCGTCCCAGGACACCAGCTTCGGAGCCGCAATTGCCGCACCGTGCTGCGTGGTCGTGAGCGCAAGCAGTCGCACCGCGTCAGGAGCAAGCGCAACGTCGTCGTGGCAGAACAGGTAGTAGGCGGCGCCTTGCACCATTTCCGTGACGTTGTTCGCAGCGGCGCAGTACCCGATGCTTCGTTCGAGGCGTCGCACGTATGCGCCGGGTGCGACGGCGGCGACGCGGTCGAAGACGGACTCGTCGGAGCCGTCGTCGATGACCAGGATCGAGAGGGACTCGTGATCCTGGGCGATCAGCGATGCCAACGTGTCATCGAGCGAGGGACCGGGGTTGCGCGTGACGACAACGGCGACGACCGAGGGCACGGTGCCCGTCGGATTCTGACCGGTGGTCGAAGTGGTTCCGACCCCGGGTTCCCGCGAGTTCTCGACCGACGTGATCGCGCCGCCCAGATCGAGTTCTCCGGTGGCCTCCATTGCGATCCTCAACCGTAGTTCTGCGAGCGCGCGCCCGAACGGACGGTCGCCGGCGCCGGTTGTCGCTGTCGAGATCTCCGGAATGCGACGAAGGTCACGGCGATACGGCTAGCAATATGCTTGCAATAGTTAGCACTTCGCCCTAGAATCATGGTCATGTTCGAAACCCCCACACTCGATATCCAAGAACTCCGATCCGTCCTGACCGACGCTGGCCACACCGCCGTCGGATTCGCCACGATGGCGGCGAAGAGGGCCAACGATGTTCGTCTCGATCTGAACGATCGCTACGACGAGCAGACGAAGGACCTTCGCACCAACATGCTCACCGTCGTCGAGAAGTTCGCCGACGTGCGGACCAAGGTCGAGGCCCGCATCGACCCCGTCATCGAGACGCTCACGGACCGCCTGCCGGCTCCGGCCCGCAAGGTCGTCGAGAACCTTACCGACTCGGTCAAGGAAGCCCAGGCCAAGGCGCACAAGTTCGTCGTCGACGCCCTCACTGTCGAGGCATCGAAGACGGTTGCCAAGCCGGTCGTGAAGCCGTCGGCCAAGAAGACCGCCACCACGTCGGCGAAGACCACCAAGGTCGTCAAGGCGTCGGCAGTCAAGGTCGTCAAGGCGTCGGCAGCCAAGAAGACCGCGGCCAAAGCACCCGTAGCGAAGAAGACCGCAGCGAAGAAGTCCGCAGCGAAGAAGCCGGTGGCCCGCACGACCACCGCCCGCACGACCACCGCCCGCAAGAGCACCGCCCGTAACACCAGCGCCCGCAAGGCGGCCTGACCCTACGCCGCCGCAAGGCGGCCGAACTGACGAACTGGGCCCGTTCCCGAACGATCGAAACGATCGCCGGGGGCGGGCCTGTTGTCATCGTGTTGTCATCGTGCCCGGCCGACGCGTCCACGGACCGGAGCCGGCCAGCGGCTCAGCGACGCTCGCGCCATTCGTGCAGCACGGCCCGCACCACGTCGTCGAGCTCGGCGAGCGGGCGCCACTGCGTATCGCGTCGGAGCTTGCTGCTGTCGCCGCGCTGTTCAGGGATATCACTCGGCCGCAGGCGGGCGGGGTCGAGTACGACGGTCAGCGGCTTGGCGGCCATGGCAAGCATGCGGTCGACCAATTCCTTCATCGCGACGGACCTGTCGCTGCACACGTTGTAGATCTCTCCGTCAGCGCCGTGCGCGGCCAGGAGGCGGTACGCCGCCACGACGTCCTCCACTGCGGTCACGTCGCGGCGGGCGTCGAGGTTGCCGAGCGAGATGGCGCTGCCGTCGGAGCGCTCCGCTTCGACGATTTGGCGGGCGAGAGCGGGAAGGATGAACCCCGGGGACTGGCCGACGCCGAGGTGGTTGAACGGACGGGCCACGATCACCCGCTGTCCGAAGTGGTCGAAGGCGAAACGCGCAGCGATCTCGGCGGCGATCTTCGAGGCGCCATAGGGCGACGAGGATGCCGTCGGCCGGTCCTCGCGGATCGGTAGCTCTTCGGGCGGCACCCGGCCATAGACCTCCGCCGACGACACCACGATGATCCGCGCCGCCGGGGCGGCGGAGCGAGCGGCTTCCAAGACGTTGACCGTGCCCATCGTGTTGACCGCCCAGGTCAGCGACACGTCGGTCCAGGAACGCCCGACGTCAGCCTGTCCGGCGAGGTGAAAGACCACCTCGGGAGGCCCGCCCGGCATGGCTTGCAGGGCAGACGTGATCGCCTCGAGGTCCGTGACGTCGGTCAGCGGCGCCTCGACCTGGTCCCCGTGCGAACCGAGATGGGCGAGCAGATGGGTTCCCACGAACCCACTTCCGCCGGTGACAAAGGCTCGCATGGGTGAGCAAAGCTAGCGGCGCACCACCGCCCTCGGGTCGTGGGTCCCGGCCGACGTCCGGGTCCCCGCCGACGGACTTCCGACGGCGACGACGCGAAGTGCAACTACCGGAACCGGTCGTAGACCGCGACGTGTCGACGGGCGCAGTCCCGAACGTCGAAGCGGGCGGCGGCGGCTAGTCGGGTGTCGAGCGAGGGTCCTCGGCCGGTGAGCGCCGCTTCGAGCGCGTCGACGAGCGCGTCGACCGACAGCGGATCGGTCGGGACCACCGCATCAGGCGCGAGCTCCTCCATGACGGACCCGACGCTGGTGACGACGGGCGCGCCGCAGGCGAGCGCTTCGATAACCGGTAGACCGAAACCCTCTGCCAGTGACGGGTACGCGACGGCACGAGCCGAACGGAGCAGCGCCGGAACGGCGGCGTCACGAACGATACCCAGGTGGTGGACGCGCAGTCCCTCCGGCCTGGGCAGGGCTTCGCGCTCACCCGGCCAGGCGCCACCGACAAGCACGACATCGAGACGTTCGCTGCCGCGGAGTCGCGCGGCCGCCTGGATGAAACGGGCCACGTTCTTGCGGGGCTCGATGGTGCCGAGGTGCAGGATGTACGGACGGTCGATGCCGAGTTCGCCGATGATGGCGGCATCGTGCCCGATCGACGGCTCGTGCGGGGTGAAATGGCCGAGATCGATGCCGTGCGGGATGACGTCGACGGGGACCCGTACGTCGACGAGGCGAAGGAGGTCACGGGCTGTCGCCTCACTCACGCAGATGAGCTGATCGGCGCGTCGCGCGGCCACCGCAATGGCCCGTCGGAAAAACCGCGTCTTGACCGGGCTGTGACCACGAGGATGGGTGAAGAACGTCAGGTCGTGGATCGTGACCACCCGTGCGACGCCGGCCGGGTTCGGGTGCTCAGGCATCGTGTAATGGACGGAATGCAGAACGCTCGCCGCCGGAGCGTGACGCTGCAACGCCCGGAGCATGGACGTCTGCTCCCAAACCAGACGACGCAACCGGTTTCGGGGCACGATCGGCAGCACGGATCGTTGATCCCACTCGTCCGACGACGATCCGACGCGCGCCAGGCACAGTGGTTCGATTCCGGCACCGGGGAGATGCCGAGTCAATATGTGCGCATAGGTATGGCCGCCCCCGGCGAACGGGTGGACGGCGGAGACGTCGAGCACGACCATCGCCGCGTGGCTCGTGTCTCCGGCCACGGTCACAGGAGTTCCTCCCACACGTCGACGTGGCGTTGCGCCACGTCGTGCCAGCTGAGCTGCTGTGCCCAGGCGTGGCCGCGCGCCGTCAGTTCCGATCGCCGGTCGACGCTGCCCAGCACCCGCTGCAGGGCCCGCGAAATCGACGAGACGTCAGCCGGGTCGACGGGCTCGAAGGGGAGGACGTCCCCGGACAGTCGCCCGTCCGGATCGACTCCCGGTCGTTCGAGGACCGACGGCATAGGTGAGCAAACAACCGGGACGCCGGCGCGCATCGCTTCGATCGGGGGCAGGCCGTACCCCTCCCCCATCGACGGGTAGACGAACACGGTCGCCGACGAGAGGAGTTCGGCAAGGCGTTCGTCGGTGACCTTTCCGATCACTTCGACGCCTTCGGGAAGGTCCCGCGGGAGACCGGATTGACCGCGCCAGGAATCACTGCCGACCAGTCGGAGCACCAACGGTTCGTTCATCGACCGACGCACCAGATCGAACGCGGCGAGAAGACGCGAAAGGTTCTTGCGTGGCTCGAGGGTGCCGACGGAGAGCAGGATCAGTCCGTCGGACCTGGGGTCGAGCAGGGGAAGGTGGTCGGCGCCCTCTCCCGTGACGACGACGGCTCCGGGAGCAATCCCGTCGTCGACGAGAGCGTTGCGGACCGCGTGCGACGGGACGAAGAGTCGTCGGGCCTGCCTCACCGAGCGACGAAGGCCCCGTTCGTGGAAGCGAAGTCCCTGTTGGTTCAAGGTCGAGGATCCGATGCCACGCCACAGCACGTCGTGGACGAACACCGTGGTCGGTGCCCGAGGGACCGTTCGCGGAAACGCAAACGAGGTGCCGTGCACGATGTCGGCGCGGACGAATCGGGGAACACCGGCCGACCACAGTCGAGTGGTGATCTGGGTCGGGAGCCGACCTTGTATGTAGTCGACCTCGAGATCGTCACGAGCCTCGAGGGCATCACGGAGACACGCCGTGTACCGACCGATTCCCCCCGGGGTCCGACGGCGGAGTTGCTCGGTGACGAGGCCGACGCGCATCACGGACGCGCCATCGCCATCGAACCATAGAGATCGGCCATCTCGGTCGCACAGGCCGCCCAGCTGAACGAGGCCGCCCGACGTCGACCGCGATCAACGAGTCCGGCGAAGACATCAGAGTCGAAGTGAACACGAAGCAGTTCCTCGGCAAGGCGCTCCGCGTCACCCGTCGGAACGAGGATTGCGCCGTCGCCGAGCACCTCGGGGAGCGAACCAGCGGCCGTCGCGACCACGGGCACTCCCGAGCTCATCGCTTCGAGCGGTGGAAATCCGAAGCCCTCGTAGAGCGATGGATAGGCGAGAAGTCGCGCATGGGCGAGCAGCACGTCGCGGCGGTCGTCGTCAACGTTTGGTTCCCGGATGATCCGCGCCCGGACATCCTCCGGGAGCGGATCGAGCATCGACGCGAACGACGGCCCCCACCCGTCGGCGCCCGCGACGACGAGAAGAAGGTCCGGGTCCGCCCGGGCAACGGCGGTGAACGCCAGCAGCAGCGTGACGTGGTCCTTGCGTGGTTCGATCGTGCCGAGTGCGAGGACGAACGGGCGTCCTTCGAACGGGGGAAGCCCCCCGGTCCGGGGTCGGGTGTTCACGCTGGGGACGCCGGGATGAATGACATGGACCATCGTCGGATCGCAGGCGGACCAGTCGATGACCTCGTCGGCGATGTATCTCGAGTCGCAATGGATGTGCGCTCCTCGGCGCAGGGCCCGCCGGATGAGACCGGGGTACTCCAGCGTGTCGGGCGCACAGAGGTGCGGGAAGCGCACGGCCGTGAGGTCGTGCACGCTGGCGATCGCGGAGGCGCGTCGGGTCGGCGGCACGACGTAGTTCGTGCCGTGCACGACATCGACGCGACCCGTCCACCATTCGATCGGCGGCCAGTCGAGGCGCCGCCACAGAGCCCGGGCAGGGCGGGCGGGAAGTGGCCGCGCGCCGGACGCCCGGCCTCTCCACGTGATGGCGAACTCGACCGTGTCGAGACCGGGTTGTCCGTGGAGCGCGTCGATGAGCCCGGCGGTGAACTGGCCGATCCCAGTGCGGTTGCCGATCAGCGGCGTTGCATCAATCGCCACTCGGAGCACAGGCATCGACCGTAGCGCCGGAGGCGGCGCCGGGCCTCCATGGGGTCACACGCCGCCCCAAGGAACCCCACCCGATCGGGACCACTACATTCGCACTGTGGCTGTTTCGGGAAGGGTCGGTGTCGTGGTGGTGACGTTCGAGAGCCCGCCGGAGCTCGTTCGTCGATGCCTTGATTCGGTCGCTGCATCCCGCGATGACGATGAGCCGCTCACATGCGAGGTCCTGGTCATCGACAACGCGTCGACGGTTGCACCCGAGGTCCACGGACCGGCGCGGTTGCTCCGTCGACCATCGAACGATGGGTTCGGCGCGGCTGTCAACGCCGGCGTCGCCGCTCTCGGCTCGTCGTGCTCCTTGGTGTTCCTGCTGAACCCGGATGCGACAGTTGCTCCCGACGCGATCGCGTTGTGCGTGGCTCGGCTCGCCGGAGCTCCCGACGATGTTGTTGGCGTCGCCCCGAAGATGCTGCTCGACGTAGGGCCCGACGACGGACCGATGAGCCGCACCTCCACGATCGACGCGGTGGGCATCGGCGTGAACGGACGCGCCGAGGCGGCGAACCGCGGACTCGGACAGCCCGACCTCGGCCAGTACGACGGGTCCGACGACGTGTTCGGGGCGTGTTTCGGTGCAGCGCTGATCCGCCGAAGCGCGTTCGACCCCGGTGCGGTCGGGCCGATCGACGAACGACTGTTCCTGTACTACGAAGACGTTGCCTGGTGCTGGACGGCGCAGCTGCTCGGCTACCGCGTGGTGACCGAACCTCGTGCCGTCGTGCGCCACGTCATGTCGGCTGGCGTCGTGCGTGAGCGCCCGTACGACTTCAAGTTCGAGCACACCGAGCGCAACCTCCTGCTCTGCGCGCTCATGTTCTTCGAGCTTCCTCGTTCCGCCCGGGTCGCGGCACGCCGCGCCCTCGGAATCGTCCGCGGCTCTGTTCTCGGACACCATTACCCCGCCGCGGGGTGGCGAGCGCTCCGAGGCGTCCTCGTCCTTCTTCCGCACGTGTACCGGACGCGTCGCCGCGTGACGCGCCGACGGCGGCGAAGCGACGCCGAGATCATCGCGTACCGGTCCGACGAGCCGATCTTCTTCGACTCCGTCCGCTACGTCGTCGCCGACCCGACCGCGGCGGAACAGTTCGCCCGGGCGAGACTCCGAGAACGAGCAAATCCGTGATCGAACCAGCGTCGGCCAGTCCGAAGAAGATGATCTACGGTCCGTGCGGCGACGTCGACGGCGACGGCGCGTGCGAAAGCTGAACCTACGACCGGGGAAGCCTCGTGCGGTGCGCCCACTGGCCGGGCAGGATCAACACGCCTTCCGCTTCGACGAACGGGCCGGGCGCGGTTTCGAAACGAACCGCGTTCTGCCACCAGTCGTGGGTTTCGGAGTACGTGAGGTTTTGCACTGCCGCACTCAAGTCGAACGTGCCCGTGAACACCGGCCAACTCGGCACGATGAAGTCGTAGGAGCCCGACCCGGTGAGCTCATCGGGAACCATGCCGTGCTCGCGGTAGTTCACCCCGGTCACGTGCACACCGTCGCTTCGGTAGATGGCGAAACCGAATACCGGTCGTGAGACCGGCAGGCCGGGGACGGTGTAGCGGATCCGGATGGTCACCCGGTCGCCCTGACGGACGGTGAGGACCGGGGTCTCGTCTTCGCCGACGAGCAGTTCGATAGCGTCGATCCGCACAGCCCCGTTCCCCCACCGGACCTCGGCTCCCGGCCCGCGGCGGAAACGCTCGACGTGCACGTCGCCGAGGTAGTTGTCGATGACTTCCTTCGCAGGACCGACCATCTCGAGCTTCCCGTGGCTCATCCACGCGAGCCGATCACAGAGAGCCCGAACCTGTCCCATGGCATGGCTCACCAGGACGATCGTCTTGCCGTTGTTCTGTAGCTCCGCGAATTTCTCGGCGCAGCGGCGTTGGAACGATTCGTCGCCGACAGCCAGAACTTCATCGACGAGAAGGATGTCCGGGTCGACGTTGATGGCGATGGAAAACCCTAAGCGTACGTACATTCCTGAGGAGTAGTTCTTGACCGGTTGATCGATGAACTTGCTCAGGCCGGCAAAGTCGACGATCTCATCGAACCTGGCGTCGAGTTCTCTCTTGGCCAGACCGAGGATCGAGCCGTTCAGGTAGACGTTCTCGCGACCCGAGAGCTCCGGGTGGAACCCGGCACCGAGTTCGAGCAACGCGCTGATCTTGCCGCGCGTGGTGATCGACCCGGAATCAGGCCGGAGGATACGGGCGATGCACTTCAGCATCGTGGACTTCCCGGATCCGTTCTCGCCGATGATCCCGAAGGTCTCACCCGGGCGGATCTCGAAGCTCACATCGTCGACGGCCCAGAATTCCTCGAATTTCGCGACCCGCCGGCGCATGAGCGCAGCCTTCAGCGAGTTGTTGCGCTCGTGGTACAGGCGGAACTTCTTGCGGACATGATCGACGGCGATCACCGGTTCATTGGTGTGGACGATGCCGCGATTGGTCTGGAGTCGCTGCGTGATCGAACCCTGCGGCCGGGGCGAGGTCTCGGTCATCAGAGCTCCTCGGCAAACCGGGGCTCGAGGCGAGAGAACACGGCCCATCCGATCAGCAGGGACAGAACGGACACCAGGATGCAACCGATCCACGTCGAGGCCGGCGGGAAGCGCTGGCTGTAGAGCAGGTCCCGGTATGCGTCGACGAAGCGCATCATCGGGTTCAGGCGGTAGACGGCTTCGCCGACCGGGCCGAGCCGGTCGTCGGCAAGTGCCGTCCGGTACACGATCGGGGTCAGGTAGAACCACACCTGCATCCCGATCGACACGAAATGCTGCACGTCGCGGAAATAGACGTTGAGCGCGCTGAACACCAGCGCGAGGCCGAGCACGAAGGCTGTCTGGAGCAGCACCACCAGCAGCACGATCGGCAGCCACTGAAAGACGATCTGACCGAAGAACAGAAAGAACACGGTGAGTACACCGAGCTCGATGAGGAAGGTCACGAGCCAGGACAGCACCGACGACGCGGCGATGAACTCCCGCGGGAAGTACACCTTCTTCACGAGATTCGAGTTGCCGACCAGCGAGGGCAGGGTGGCCTGGAGTCCGTTGTTGGTGAAGTTCCACGGGAGAAGCGCGCAGGTCAGCCACAGCGTGAAGTTCTTCAGACCGCTGGGATTTCCAACGTCCGGCACGCCGCCGAGGAACAGCGAGAACACGACGCTGAAAATGGCGATGGCCGAGAGCGGGTTCAGCATCGACCACGCCCAGCCGAGGGCGGTGCGCTTGTATTTGCCACGGAGCTCGCGCAGCGTGAGGTTGGTGAGCAGCTCCCGCCGATTTACCATCTCCGACAAGGAGGTCATGACGACCGTCCATACCCGGAAGCGAGGGCAATTCGCTCGTGCGCGACCGTCATGACCGACCACCGCGCAACCGGGCGCGCGCCGATTGCAGGGCGCGGTACGCCGGGTAGATGGGGGTCTTGTTCAGCACATCGAGCTTGCGACGCGCGGCGGCGAGATGCTTCTGCGTGTCGGCGAGCTCGGCCGAGAGCCGGGCGACTTCGACGCTGGCCACTCCCCCGCCCACGCCCCGCGCTCCCCCGCCGCCGCCGACGAGACGCCCGCGTCCGGCCCGGGCCGCGCGCCATGGCCCCGGTTCCTCGGCAAACGATGCGAGCGGAGCCACAACGGCCGGCCACCGGAACCGATCGGCGAGAACGAATGCGTTCCGGGAGCATTCCGAACGGCGGTCATCGTCACGGAGAAGCTCACGCATGGCGGCAACCAGAGCGTCTTGGTCGTTGGCCGGGATGCGGATTCCGGCGTCCGCCTCGTGGACGAGATCGGACAGCACGTCCCCGGCGGTCGTGATCGTCGGGAGTCCGGCCCAGAAGTGATCGAGGGAACGCGTCCGCCAGGCGAGCCGCGATTCGGCCATCGCTTTTGCGGCGACCACACCGACATCGGCCTCGAGCAGGAACGCGCCGCGTTCGTCGTAGGGCAGCCACGGTCCGAGCACGACGAGCTTCCGCTCCCGAAGGCCCAGTGCATCGATGTGCTCGATGAGGCGGCGCGTCGTCGGCATCTCCGGCACGCCCCGCCCTTCGAGCTCCAGACCCATGAAGAACAGCCGCGCCTCCGGGATCTCTTTCTGCACGCGGACGAAGGCGTCGACCACACCGATCGGATCGAACCAGTCCCACGTACCGCCGCCCCAGAGCACGATCTTCGAGGAGGCGTCGATTCCGGGATACTCGCCACCGCGGAGGGCCGAGCCGACGCCGGCCGCCGGGGGCTCCGTCGGGCATCCGAAGGGAACGACGTCGATGAGCTTTCGGAGATGGGGATCAAGCTCGTGGGCGGCCTTGTCAAGACGGCCACGCGACGCGAGCATCCCCAGCCAGAAGTCACGTTGCCGCTCGGACGCGCAAATGAAGTAGTCGCCGACATCGAGGAGATCGTTCAAGGTACCGATCTCGTGCGCTTTGGCTCCTTCGGCCTCGTCGCGGGTCATGGTGTCGTACTGCTCGAGTGAACCAAAGATCCACGGGTCGTAGAGGTCCACGACGACCAGCGCCCGGGTGTGCTTGAGGAACGGGTACCGCACGAGGTCGAACCCGAAAACGAGTACGGCATCGGCCTGGTCGACGAGCGCGAGGAGCTCGCCGGGGTCGGCGAACTCGACAACCTCGACGGCAGGGTCGGTGCGGCCGACCGGCTTCGGTGAGGCCAGAACGGTCGGTACGTGGGCTCCGAGCGCCCTCGCCAGCTCCCACGCCCGGATAGCCGTTCCGGCCATCCGTTCGCCGATCACATCGTTCGCGCTGAGCACGACGAACCGGCCGACCGGAGCGGCGTCGAACAGACCCGGCACTCCGAGAAACCGGGTGACCTTGCCGAGCGTCGCGACGTAGGGCGGCGAGTCGTTGCCGAGCGCCTCCAGTGGCTGGCCGAACGTCGCGAACACCGCGCCGTCGCTGACCTGGCGTCGCGCTTGGATCTCTTGGCGCTGCGCCAGGATCGCATCGAGATCGTCGAGAACATCGTTCACGGCATGCATGCGCGCGGTGCCGATGCGGTGGACGAGTTCCATCTCGTCGGCCTTCACGCCGATCTCGTACGACGCGCGATCGCTTCGTGCGTCGTTGCGTGCCCGCCTGGCCGACATGAGCAGTGCCGCAGACAGCAGGGTCGGCAGGTTCTCGTCGTCGACGTTCTTCAGCAGCATCCGCAGCGCGTTGCGCTCGAGGAGAAGGATCCGTTCGTGGGTCGCGAACCGACTCGACGTGCCGTGGTGGCGGTGGTAGCTCAGCGCGTGCGCGCTGAGTTCGACCCGGTACCCGCTCAACTGGAGCCGCCATCCGAAGTCGACATCTTCGAAGTAAGCGAAGAACGCAGGGTCGAAGCCGCCGAGCTCGACGAAGAGATCGCGCCGGACGAGCATCGCGCCGCCACAGGCGAACGGCAGACGGCGCCCGTCGGCGGAATCGCCGATCAGTCCCTTCGCCCGTGCCTCATCAACGGTGGTGCCGAAGCCCTGCTGCTGTCCGAACCCGTGGAAGTTGATGGTGGCGTCGGCGAAGTCGACGTGCGTCGCGTCCCAGTCGAGGATCGTCCCGGCGACGCAGACCACTCCTTCGTCAGGTCGATACCGCGTCACCAGGGCCCGGAGCCAGTTGCGGTCGACACGCATGTCGTTGTTGATGAGCGCGACGCAGTCCTCCGAGGCATGCTGCGCGGCCAACGTGACAGCCGGAGCAAACCCGAGATTCGTCCGCTGCGGGAGCACTTCGACCCAGGGATAGCGCTCAGCAAGCAGTTCCTTGGTGCCGTCGGTGGAGTTGTTGTCGACGCACACGGTTCGCACGAGACCCGCCGGGTAGTCGAGTGCGGCGATCGAGTCGAGGCAGGGACCGAGGTGGTCGCGGCCGTTGTAGGTGACGAGGACGATGCACACGGACACGTGCGGATCGGCAGGTGGACGATCCATGGGCACGGCGGAACAGTGTACGAACGACTGCCTGCGACGCGGATCTTTCCGAAGGTGCCCGGTCTTCGGCCCTGGCCACGGGCCCCTCGCCCCCGCATGACGTCCGCCGTCTGCTCGTAATCGCCCACGCGACTCCTCCTTGGTCAGGCTGGGAGGGTAGAATGGCCCTCCCGGCCTATTGTTGACGTTGCGCGGTCAAGTGATCACGAGCGGTGGCCGAAACCAACGTCATGATTCGTCGCCGACTCGTTTTCGCCATCGCCTTGGGCGCGGCCGCGCTCACCGGGATCACCCTGGTCGAACCGTCGACGCCGGCCCAAGCCGCCGGGAGTACCCCCACCGACTTTGCGGCTGAGGCGTTCTCTGACCCGTGGGACTACAGCAATGCCGAAGATCAGGTGCTGGCCGACGACGGCCCGATGCGGTCCGCCACGAACGCCTCGATCAGCGGCGGCCAACTCCACTTCGACATGGCCCAGCCGGGGTATTTCCACCCGTTGTGGGGCGGCTACCCAGGTGCCATCGTCCATGGCCGCGAAGGTGCCGGAGCGCCGATCGACGCCAGCCGCTACAACCGCATCGCCTTCCGGATGAATTCGACGGCCGAGGTCCCCGCGGGCATCCGCTGGTACACCTGCGCGCAGATCAGCGACGCGTGTCAGGGTGGGTTCAACTTCTTCACCAAGCCCGGCTGGCACACGTACGACTTCGCCCTCAGCGCGATCAACGAGGCCAACCTCACGACGCCGTGGGCCGGAAACATCGTGTCCTTGCGGGTTGCCCTTTCACCGCCGGCATCGACGCACTTCGATGTCGACTGGATGCAGGTGTACCCGGCCGGCGCTCCCGTGGGCGAGGGTGTCGGTCCCGTTCCGCAAGTCGACGAACCCGACGTGACCGGCGGCGCCGACTACGCCGTAATCGCCCGGAACGGAGACGGATGGGACTTCGCCGAGGCGACAGACATCCACCGTCTTGACAACGTCCGGGGTTCGGTCTCGGGAGGCGTCTTCTCGGGCGCCAACGCCGCTCCGGCAACCAATGACCCGGCCATCGGACTGCGCCTGGCGCGGGCCTTCAACGGCAGCGACTTCCACCGGGTCACCGTCGACTACTCCTTCGACGGCCCGTTCAACCTCGAGGACAAGCGTGACGGGGGAACCAACGCCCGGCTCATCTGGCGCATCGCCGGTACGCCCCTCACCAAGAACGGCGTCGACCTCCAGAACTCTGATGACATCGTGACCTACCCCAACCAGCGGTCCTTCACCGTGGATCTGGCAACGCCCAACGCGGCGGACATCACCGACACGGCGCAGAACGGACCACGCGTCGGCTGGGCCGGCCAGTTGATCGAGATGCTCCGCTTCGACCCCAACGAAGACCGGGGAGAGCGCCCGTTCCGGGTCGACCGGGTGAAGGTCGCCGATGTCGATGCGGGTGCCACGAGCTTCGACATCGAGTGGCATGACAACTCGTTCGCCGATGGCACGACCGCCGACCTGTTCATCGACACCGACCGGTCAGGATTCGACGGCACGCCGATCGCTACCGGAGTCCAGGTGAAGGCCGGCCGCAACGTCTTCACGTGGTCACCGGCGCCGGGAACCAGCGGGACGTGGTTCGTTTACGTGGTGCACCGACGCAACGGCCAGGTCGGTCGGGCGTACTCGGGCGGGCCGGTGCGCATCGGCGGCATCACGTCGCCGTCGGGCTACCAGTTCGGGCCCGTCGTCGACGGCCCGGCGAGCCAGGCCGGGTGGGTGGCCGGTGGCCCGAAGACACTGGCGCTCCGCACCGCCGTCGGCAAGCGGACCTCCGTGAAGGCCTCGGCCAAGGGCACCGCGTCGAACACGGCGAAGTAGGGAGTCGCGCCACCCGTAGGCTCGGGGTCGTGGAGCGCCCGCTGACCGTCGTGTGCATCACCACGGTCGCTCGTCGCCCGGCCGCCGAACGGGCCACCTCGACCTTCTCCCGCTCTCACCCCGGGTGCACCGTCCGGACCGTGGTCGTCGACGACCTCGTCGCGCACGACGGTGCCCGCTTCGTGGAGGCCCTCTTCGCGGAGCGGGAGTTCGCCCGCTTGGCGATGCTCCACGACGCGCCGGCGCTGGTGGCAGCGGTCCGCCCGAGCGTGGTGCGGTCCCTGGCCCGGGCAGGGTCTGGATGCATCGTTGTCCTTCCCGACGACGCCGAGGTGTACGGGCGCTTGGATCCGCTGCTGCGTCCGGTCGACGAGGGAGCAGCTGTCGTCGTTCTCCGGAACCGCTTCGGCCCGCCGCCGCCGGACGGACAGCTTCCCGACCCGATCGACGTCACCCGCCGAGGCCGGCTCGACCAGGAGCTGTTCACGTTGAGGGCAGGTGATACGCGCGCTGAAGAATTCCTGGACGAGTGGGTGTCGTGTCTCCTGCGAAGCCCGCACATTCCGGTGAGTCGGCTCGATCGACTGAGCTATCCGTGGCTCGATTCGCTCGCCGACCGTAACGGCGTCGTTTCGATCACCGATGCGACGATGCCGCTGTCGGTTCGCAACGGCGACGAGCCGCAGCGAGAGGTCCCACCCGTCGTCGTGAGGTGGCCGGCGTTCGATCCGGCCACACCGTGGATCCTCTCCGCCGAGACGGGCACCCTGCCGCGGGTGCGGCCGTCGAACGATCACCGCCTCGGTTCGCTGGCCCGCGAGCGGGCCGCGGCACTGTCGACGAGCCCAGACGATGCACGGGTCGGCGGCTTTGGCCATCTGTCGACGGGCATACCCGTCGACGCGGTCATCCGCCGCGCCTACTCGAATGCGCTGCTGCGTTTCGAGTCCGGCAACGCAGATGAGCCACCCAATCCGTTCGCCGATGACAGCGCTGCCGCCTTTGTGGCGTGGCTCGCTTCAGCTCGACATGACGGTGCGTCCCCCTTCGTCGAGGCGTTCCGCGACGTCCACCCGGAGCTCCACGCTGTACTCCCGACGACGGAGGACCTGGTCGCCTGGCTCGCCGACCGCGGCGCTGCGGCCGGTATCCCGCCGACGCTCCGGGGGCCGAAGGCACGACCGACGTCGGAGGCAACGGCACTCGGACCGGGACTGGAGATCAGCGGGTATCTCGGGGCCCGGTTCGGCATGGGAGAGGCGGCGCGAACGCTCGTCCGGGCAGCCGTTGACGCCGGTGTCACGACCGAGGTCACGGTCGATCCCCGCTCCGTCTACCACCGTGAGCCGGATTTCACGTCCGTGCCGCCAGACGAGACCTCGCGAGCGACCTTGCCTTCGACCTATGTCTTCGTCCGCAACGCCGACGCGCTCCTCGCCGACCCCTCCGACGTTCTGCGTGCCCGTGCCGCGGGGCGGAGGGTCGTCGGCTACTGGTTCTGGGAGGTCGCGACGTTTCCGGATCGACTGGTTCCCGCGTTCGATCTCGTCGACGAGATCTGGGTGGCCACCGAGTTCGTGGCGGACGCGATCGGCTCGGCGCCGGGCTCGCCCATGGTTCGCCTGATGCCCTACCCCCTGCCGGAGGCCTTGGCTGTGGCAGAACGCGACCGGCTGCGCACGGCTTTTGCACGTGCACATATGATTCCCGACGACCGCTTCGTCGTGTCGTTCAGCTTCGACTACGACTCCGTCGCCGATCGGAAGAACCCGTGGGGCGCGGTCGCCTCGTACCGGAGCGCGTTTCCCGACGAAGGCATCGCTCTCGACGACGGTCGTGTCCCGCTCTTCATCGTCAAGGCCATCGGAGCCGAACGGCATCCGACCGACCACGACCGTCTTCTCCACGCCATCGGCGGCCGCACCGATGTGATGCTCGTCGAACGTGAGCTCGACGGCGACCTGCAGCAGGGCCTGTTCGCCCGCTCCGATGCCTACCTCTCGCTCCACCGCGGCGAGGGACTCGGCCTCACGATCGCCGAGGCCATGTCTGCCGGTTGTCCGGTCATCTGCACGGGGTACGGCGGGAACATGTCGTTCTGCACGGACGAGTCGGTCTTCCTCGTTCCCCACACGATGATCGACATCCCTCCGGCAACCCCTGTCTATGCCGGATGCGGCCAGTGGGCCGAGCCTTCCGTCGACGGCGCCGCCGCGCTTCTTCGCCTCATCGCTCACGATCCGGTAGTCGGAACGTCGAAGGCTCTCACCGCCTCGCGCCGCCTCGCCGAACTGCACCGAACCCGGTCGCTCACCATCGCCCGATTTCTGGTCGAGCGCGCCGCGCACGGCGAACGACAGCCCACACCGGAGGACAACCCCATGACCGACAACTCCGACATCAGCGAAGCGCCAGCTTCCGCGGGTCCCGAGGCGACGCAGTATCCCGGCCTCGGCCCCGTGGTCCTTCCCGGAGCTGCGTCGGCCCAGGGAGCCGTCGGCTCGGGCGTGCTGCGCGCAGTGACAGACCGGGTGCGTTCCGCCGTCGAACCGATGATCGCCGCCCAGGCGGCATTCGAGCAGTCCCGCATCGTCGCGTTGGTCGACGCCGTGCAGCAGACGCGTCAGGCGGTGCTCGACATCGAGGCGAATGCACGAGCCGAACGGCAAACGCTCACCCACGCGATCGGAGGTGTGGCGACACACACGTCGAACCTGCAGTCGAACCACGACAGCCTCTACGCCTCGGTCACCGAGCTCAGCACGCAGGTGCGCACGATCACCGATTCACATCTCGACCTTCACGCCGCCATCGACCGCATCGACAGCCGACTCGATGCACTTACGGCTGACCTCCGCTCGCTGCTGGATCGGCTTCCGCGGGGCTCCTGACGCCGCTCAGTCCGCGGCGGGAACGATGACGTCGCGGAAACGGCCGGCCCCGGCCGAATCGAGACGCGCGCGAACTCGAGTGCCGGCATCCTCGTGGCTCTCGACGAGCACCTCGCCCTCCCGGTGCACCGCGGCGAGTAGGTCGCCCCGTTCGTACGGGATGAAGAGCTCGATCACGTTGGTCAGCGCCCGAACCCGATCCGAGATCGCCTCGAGGAGTTCCGGCACTCCGTCACCGCTGTAGGCGGAGATCGCCACGCTTCCCGGGTAGCGATCCAGGAGCTGGTCAACCCGTTCGGGCCACGCGACGTCGGTCTTGTTGAACACGATGAGCTGTGGCACGCGGGCCGCCTCGATCGATCCCAGAACTTCGTCGACGGCGTCGATGTTTCCCTCGGGCGATACGGCGCTGGCATCCACGACGTGCACCAGCAGATCGGCCTCGGCGACCTCGTCGAGCGTGCTCTTGAACGCCTCGACAAGCTGATGCGG
>JANMYF010000376.1:0-26670 GCA_031381685.1 Acidimicrobiia bacterium | reverse complement strand
GCGACACCCACAACCCACGTGCCGTTCTGATACGCCCCCGACTGCATGCACAGATCGTTATGGAACCCCTGCAGGGCGTTCTGCCCGGGGTCGGGGGCGTAGAAGATCGGTGTGTTGTAGCCGATCAGGAGGAGCTCGACTCCCTGCAGGCCCATGACGCGATAGGTCTCCGGCCAGCGTCGGTCGTTGCAGGTCGCCATGCCGACGATCGCCCCGAACGAACGCCACACGTTGAACCCATCGGGTCCGCTCTCGAAGTAGTGACGCTCGAGGTGCTGGAACGGCCGCCAGGGTTCATGGTCCTCGTGGCCGGGGATGTGCACTTTGCGGTAGTTGCCGACGATCGAACCATCACGCTCCACGAGCATCTGCGTGTTGTAGCGATGCGTCACACCGTCGGGGCCGGTGGCCAACTCTCCGTAACCGAGGGTGAAGCCGACCTCGAGCCGACGGGCCTCGTCGAACAGCGGCTGGGTGGCGTCGTTCGGCATCGAACGCTCGAACCAGGACTCGATCTCCACGGTGTCATCGCTCCACCATCGCGGAAAGAACGTGGTGAGGCAGAGCTCAGGGAACGCGACGATGGCGCAACCACGCTCCGCCCCGGACCGGAGAAGGGCGATGCAGCGATCGATCACCTCGGACCGCGTCTCGTCCTTGGCGATCGGTCCCATCTGGGCGGCGCCGACGTGGAGGTTCCGGACCATCAGACGACGTCCGTTTCTGCGAGCACGAGCAGCGTCTGGAGCAGGATGTCGGCGCCCATGACGAGGTCGTCGGGATGTGTGTGCTCGGCCGGGTTGTGGCTGATGCCCTTCTCGCTCGGCGTGAAGATCATTGCTGTAGGGCAGATGCGGGCGAACATCTGCGCGTCATGCCCGGCGCCGCTCGGCATGCGCTTCACCGATGCACCGAGATGGATTGCCGTTGCTTCGACCAGCGACACCACGCGCTCGTCGAAGGTGACCGGCTCGAACCGCGCCAACTGGCGACTGGCGATGACCACGCCCTCCTCGATCTCGAGTTGCCGGACGAAATCGGCGAGGCGCTCTTCGGCAAGCTGGAGAACCGCCTCGTCGGTGTTGCGCAGGTCGACGGTCAATACCGCCGACCCGGCCACGACGTTCACGAGGTTCGGATGCAAAGTAAGTGCACCGACCGTCGCGACCTGAGGCGGACCGATCTCGACGGCAAGGTCCCGGACGAACGTGACAATCCGCGCGGCGGCGTGGCCGGCGTCATGTCGAAGCGCGATCGGCGTCGTGCCGGCATGGTTCGATTGGCCGGTGATCGTGAGCTCCTGCCAGGAGATGCCCTGCACACCGGTCACCGCTCCAATGCGCATGCCCTCGGCCTCCAGGACCGGTCCCTGCTCGATGTGGAGTTCGACGAACGCGTGGGGACAGGTGCCGGGGCACGGGGTCGTTCCCCGGTACCCGATCCGATCGAGCTCGTCGCCGACCCGCGCTCCGTCGATGCCCACCACGTCGTAGGCGGTCTCGGCCTCCATCCCACCGACGTAGACGAGGCTGCCCATCATGTCGGGGTTGAACCGGGCGCCTTCCTCATTGGTGAAGAACCCGACTTCGATTGCTCGACGGGTCATGACGCCCCGAGTGGCCAGTGTCTCGATCACCTCGAGCCCGGCGAGCACGCCGAGGTTGCCGTCGTAGAGTCCACCCGTCCGCACCGTGTCGATGTGGCTGCCCGTCATGACCGGGGCGAGCGTGGCGTCCGTACCGGCCCGACGTCCGATCACGTTCCCGATCGCGTCGACACGAACGTCGAGGCCGAGATCGCGCATCCAGGTGACGACGAGATCGCGTCCGAGCCGATCGTCATCGGTGAGCGCGAGCCGGGCGCTGCCCGGCTCGCCCTGCGCGCCGGTGATCGGCCCGACCGCTCCGAGTTCGTGGATGCGTCGCAGCAACCTCGCAGCGTCGACACGGAGCCCCGAAGGCGCCTCGGGGATCGGCGGTTCCGACGGATTGGAAGTTGTGCCCACGACGCATTCTCGTCGCGAACTTTACAAAGTGTCAACGTTCGCCGAGCGAGTGGTGGGTGAAGAGTGTGTTTCCACCCTCCGAGCCGGAAGATTCGCGGACCGAACGAGAGCGGACCGGCCACCGGGCCGGTCCGCTCGTCGGTCTTTCGATTGTCAACCGGCAAGGCCGGTGCGGAATCAGCTGGCGCAGGCGGCCGGGGTGAAGGCGCTGAACACAGCGGCCGCGGTGGAACCCGTGGTGACCACGCTGTCGGCGGCGCCGTAGGTGACCGTGAAGGTCCAGCCCTTGCCCTTGACGACCGCGACCTCCGGAGTGCCCGAGACCGTTGCGCTGGATCCACCGGCGGCCTTCTGGTACTTCGGGATGATCTGGGCGTTCGTGATCGGGTACATGCCGTCGGCGTCGTCAACGCGATAGGCCTCGAAGGACGTCTCGTAGGTGGTGCGGGCGGCACGGCACGACTCCACGGCACCCTTGTCCTTGAAACCGCCGGACGCGACGACGACGGTGGACGCCAGAGCGCCGAGGATCAGCACGACGATCAGGAGTTCAACGAGCGTGAACCCGCCTTCGTTCTTCTGGACTTTGAGTCGCTTCAACATGTTCGAGTTTCTGCCTTTCTGGGTCTTCCCTCCCGGGAAGACCGGTGGGCGTAGGAGTCGAACGGCTGACACGGCGTCGACCATTTCGTGGTCTACCTATCGACGGTTTCTCGCATAGTTGCGGAATACCCGTTCAGGAAAAGACGCAAGTTGCAGAATCGAACCGGGATGGGTCCCGGTCGACTCGCCAATTGTCGACGTAGAGCGTTCGCCGGCCGTCGTCGTACACGGTCGCCGACGCGACCGCGCAGAGCTCGGGCTCGAGCAGACCGGAGGGAGGATTGGAACAGGCGTTGCGGGTGATGACATCGCGTCCGCCCGGGCAGCTCCGCGCGATCAGGACGAACTTCTTCGCGGTGCCCGCCCGGGCGAAGATGCCGATGCCGCCCGGCTTCGCTGCCGATGCATCCGACCCCCCTTTCCCGGATGCCGCCTCGTCGAGAGAGCTCGGAGCTTCCACGGCAACCGCGACGTCGGACGCGACCGATTCCTTCCCGCTCTTCGGAGTATCCGACGGGTCGCCGTTGAGCTCGAGGCGACCGACCACGACCGTGCCCCCGATCTTCTCGATGGCTCGGGATGTGCCGGTCATCGAGACGGCGGAGTCCGGGGCGTACATCCCGGAGTGCAGAAGGAACTCCGGAGAGCCGCCGCCGACCATGACGAGATTCCGTTCGAGGGTGAACTCTGATCGGCGAGCCCATTCCGTCGTCAGCTTCTGCCCGCCCGACACGATGTTGGGGAGCTCGGCTTCCTTGGTCGCGTACGAGAACAGCTCAACCCGGGCGGTGTCCATGATCCGCAGGCTCGACCGACCGCCGACGACAAACGTGACACCCCAGGGTTCGCTGGGTTCGGGAGCTCCCGCGCAGCGCGGAATCGATGTTGCCGCTTGCGCGGCCTCGGCGACACCGGTCTCGGGGGCCGGATCGCCGCCCCGGACGGCCGAGGCGATCCGCCACTCCCCGTCGAGCTCGAAGTAGTACGTTCCCGGCACGAAGTAGTTGTTCCCGGCCAGCACCGGTGCCTTCCGGTAGTACCCCGGAAAGAAGACCTTGCAGGCCGGCGCGGACGTCGTCTCGTTGCCCTTCACGTCTAGGAGCCAGGGCTCGGGATCCTCGCATTTCTCGTAGGCGCCACAAGGCTGGGGAACCGGTTGTGGCGTCACCGTCGAAAGGTCCGTGCTGCAGTTTCGGGCATTGGCATACAGCGCACTCACGTTCTCGGGCAGGTCCAGCGTTTCGTTCGGTTCGCAGCGGCCGTCTTCGGTTCCTACAAGCACATCGCCGTCGACCCGCAGGGGGGATTCGATCGCCCAACCACCCTTCACACCGAGGTAGACCGGTCCGCCGATCTGTGTCGTGGCGTCGGGGCCCAACGCACCGCTGACGCGCAGCTGGTTGAGATCGGCCGGCTCGGACCGATTCAGGAACAAGGCGACATTGCTCTCCGCGTTGCGGTCGGCATCGTCGGCCCGACACGTCACTTCGACCTCTCGCCCGCCCACCGTCAGCAGATCGCGGTCGTACCCGCCCTGGCAGAAACCGTCCTTGCCCTGCTTCAGGCTGTTGACCGCCCACTCCAGGCCGGTATTGGCGCCAATCTCCCTGGTCTGCACGCGCCGCGTCGAGAAGGACTGCTTGGTGAGGGCGATCTCGTAGTTCATCAAGGCCGCGCCGAGGAGCCCGATCGACGTGAGGAACACGAGGATGAGAAGCAGGGTCGAGCCGGCCTCGGTGGTGACGTCGTTCGCATCCATCGTGTCGTCCCCGCCGCTGCGCAGCTGCACCCATCGACACCGTCGAGAACCGCGTGACGGCGGCCGCGTTGTCGTTGCTGTCGTCTGACTCATCCCGTACCCCACTTGGCGCGGAGGTACGTCTCGACCTGGGTGAGCTCGGCCGGAGAAAGCGCCCGGTTGTAGATCAACACCTCGCGGTAGCGGCCGTTGCCGGGGCGACCGAGGCTCCCGTCGGCGCCGAGCGTGACGAGCACCGAACCGGCGGTGCGGACGACGCCGGCGGCGGTGTAACTCGTCGACGAGCCGTTCACCCCGTACGAACCGACGACCGGATTCGATCCGCTCATCGTCATCTTGTAAAGGGTCGGATTGGTCAGGGTGGGCGACGCCAGCGAGCCCACGTACGTGTAAGAACCGCCGGAGTTGACCGGATAGAAGTCGACGTTCGTGGAGCTGATGGCGGGATGGACGATGAAGCCGTTGGGACCTCGCGCCGACGCAAGCCACCCATAGTTGTTCCAGGTGGGAGTGTTGCTCTGCGCGACCACGAGCACGGTGGCATCGGGCGAAAGCGTCGGGCTCGTCGTGAAGAACCCGTTCAGCGTGAAGTTGAGGAAGCCACCGACCGCATCGGTGCCATACCTCGGGCAGGAAGCGGTCGTTGGTTGCAGCGCATGGTTGCCGGCGCCCGAAAGGTCGGTCCACCGGCATACCGGCTCACCGGCCGCCGTCACGGGCGTCGTGCCCGCGGAGGTTTGATACATCGACGCCAGGTTGTTGGCGTCGAGCGAGGAGACCAGTCCCGACGTGACGGGGTTGGCAACGGCAAGCCCCCACTTGGCGGCCAAGCCAGTCTCGACCTTGAAACGCTCGCTATCGCTCAGCGCACGCGGGAACACCACGATCTCGGCGACTTCGGCATCGCTGTTCTCACCGCTGTTGTTGATCGTCAGGCCGTTCGGTCCCGCGACACCGCTGGTGTTGGCGGCCTTCACGATGCCGTCCATGGCAAAGTCGCTGTTGGCCGAGCCGTTGCGGATCACGGCCGACATCACCCTTGCGGTGTTGGTGTGGGTCGGACCCGGATAGGCCACCCAGCCGTTGAAGTAGGCGACTCCCTCCAGGTTGCCGTGCCATCCGAGGAGCCAGTTGTTCCCGATGGAAGAGAGAATGCGCCCGGACGCGGCGGTGCGGGCGCGGGCCACGTAGATCACCGTGGACGGCGAGCCGAAGTCGTACGTCTGACGCATCCACTGGCTCGGAGTGAAACCCAGAACGGGCTTCGAGAAACCCGACGAGGCGATGAGGGTCGGCTGGCTGCCCGGCTGCGAAGCGAAGGGACGGTTGTTCCCCGACTTGTCGGCGAGCTGGAGGATGCTGCTACCGATCGTCGGCTCGTTCGACGCGTTGCCATCTCCGTCGGTGTCGGATGCATCCACCCACATCGCGGGGACGGCGCAGATGCCGAACGCCGGACACGCACCGGTGTCGGCGGTGAACACCACGGGGGTCTTCGCCAGTAGCGACGTGACGGTGAGTTCCTGATATCCCGCTGCCGAAGAAAGGAGCCAGGATGGAGAGGTCGCCAGACCGCTGGCATTGGTGAGGACGTTGGCCGAGACGCTGCCGCCCACCGTGCCACCACCTCGACTCACGGTGAAGGTGACGGTAGCTCCGGCCACGTTGGTTCCGTCGGCCAACGCCACCCTCACCTGCGGCGACGCCGCGACCGCCTGACCCGGGCGGCCCGTCGGCGTCAGCGTTGTCGTCGCGCTGAGCGTCTGTCCGAGGGCGACCCCCCACTTCGCGGCGAGTCCGGATTCGACCGCAAGACGTTCCGTGTTCGTCAGGGCGCGAGGGAACACGAGGATCTCGCCGACCTCGGCATCGGTCGCCTCCCCCGGGTACGCACCACCACCGTTTACGGCGAGCCCGTTCGGGCCGCTCACGCCGCCGGAGTTGCTCGTGGTGACGATCCCATCGACGGCGAAGTCGGTCGCTCCGCTGCCGCGGATGACCGCACTCATGATGCGGGCCTTGGTCGTGGGCGCGACACCGGTCAGTTGGACCCATCCGTCCATGTAGGCGCGCTCTTCCTGACCGCCCCACCAGCCGAGGAGCCAGTTGTTGCCCACGGCCTGCAGGATGCGATTCGACGATGACGTTCGCGCCCGAGCGACATAGATGACGGTCGAAGGAGCACCGAAGTTCGCCGTCTGCTTCATCCACTGGCTCGGCGAGAAGCGAAGGACGTTCTTGGCGAACGCCGGCGAGGAGACGATGGTCGGCTGCGATCCGGCCACGGCCTCGAAGTCGCGGGCGTTCCCGCTCTTGTCGACCAGCGAAAGCACCCCCGCATTCAGTGCAGGTTCGTTCGCCGGATTGGCGTCGCCGTCCGTATCGGATGCGTCGACCCACATCGTCGGGCCGCTCACGCCGAAGGGGATCGGACATCCACCCTTGGCAATCGTGAACTTGACCACGTCGGGACTGCCGACCGTCGTCGCCGTCAGACGGTCCACACACGTCGCTGATCCGGGTATCCATGCTGGGGCCGTCGCGATGCCGTTGGCGTCGGTGAGCACGGTCACCGACGACGCACCCCCGACCGTGCTGCCGGCACCAGCGGTGAAGGTGACGGTCACGCCAATCGCAGGCGCCGCGGCGAAGCCGGTGGCGCGTACCTTTGGTGGTGTCGCCGCAGGAGTACCGTTGGCCCCGGCCTGCGACGTCGGGGTGGTCGCCGTCAGGCTGGTGATGGTCGCCGGGCCCCACTTCAACGACAGACCCACCTCGATGGCCGACCGCTCGGTGCTGGTGAGCGCACGGGGGAACACGAGGATCTCCGCGACCTCGGCATCGGTGACCTCGCCACCACCAACGTTGCCGGTGTTGACGGCAAGGCCGTTCGGTCCCGTCTGTCCACCGGTGTTCGTGGCGACGACGTTGCCGTCGACCGAAATCTCGGTGGGCTGACCGCCACCGCGGATGACGCTGCTCACGACCCGTGCGTTCGTCGTGCCTGTGATGCCCGGGTACGAGATCCAGCCGTCGTGGTACGCGACCCGTTCGAGGCTGCCCCACCAGCCGAGGAGCCAGTTGTTCGCCATACCCTGAAGGATCCGACCGTTGCCCGTCGTCCGCGAACGGGCGACATAGATGACGGTCGACGGTGCCCCGAAGTTGTCGGTCTGTTTCATCCACTGCGCAGTGGTGAACCGGAGCACGTTCTTCGCGAATGCCGGTGAGGCGATCAGCGTCGGCTGCTTGCCGGCGGCGGAATCGAAGTTGCGGTCGCTGCCGGTCTTGTCGGTCAACTGCATGACACTCGAATTGAGCGCCGGTTCGTTCGCCGCGTTCCCGTCGCCATCGGTGTCGGAAGCATCGACCCACATCGACGCGCCGCTGACACCGTAGGGAATCGGGCAACTGCCCTTGAGGACCGAGAACTTGACCACGTCAGAACTGCTCGTACTGGTCGCCGTGAGCCGGTCGATGCAAACTGACGAGCCCGCCACCCACGATGGCACGGTCGCTATTCCGTTGGCGTCGGTCGAGACGGTCACCGACGAGGCACCCCCGACGCTTCCGCCCGCAGCCGCGGTGAAGGTCACGTTCACGCCGGACGCCGGCGCGGCGCCGAAGCCGGTCACGAGGACCTTCGGCGGGGCGGCGACGGGAACACCATTGGTGCCCGCTTGGCTCGTCACGGACGCTGCGGCGAGCCGCATGTTCGAGGTCGAGATCCCCCACTTGGCCGCCAGCCCGATCTCGATCGAGAGCCGCTCGGCCGGATCCATCACCCGCGGGAAGACCAGAATCTCGGCGACCTCGGCGTCCGTCGTCTCTCCGGCATACCCACCCGCGTTCACGGCGAGGCCGTTTGGGCCGGTCTGCCCCGAGGTGTTGCTCGCCACGGCGATTCCGTCGACGAAGATGTCGGTCGCCTGCCCGGCACCGCGGATGACGGAGCTCATGACCCGCGGCGCCTGTGTGGCCGTGTTGCCGGGGTAGCTCACCCATCCGTCGTGATAGGCAACACCTTCCAGGTTGCCCCACCATCCGAGGAGCCAGTTGTTGGCGACGGCCTGCAGGATCCGGCCGCTTCCGGCGGTCCGAGCCCGCGCCACATAGATCACGGTCGACGGGGCCGCGAAGTTGTAGCTCTGCCGCATCCACTGCGACGGGGTGAAGCGCAGCACCTTGCGGGAGAACGCGGTCGACGAGATCAGCGTCGGCTGACTTCCTGCTGGTGATGCGAAGTGGCGGCCGTTCCCGCTCCTGTCGGTGAGTTGTCCGATGCTGGAGTTGACGGGCGGCTCGTTGGCGTCGTTACCGTCGCCGTCGATGTCCGAGGCGTCGACCCACATCGACGCACCCTGTCCATTGGCACCGACGGTGAAGTTCGTCCCGAACTCCGACGTGTTGCCGCTTGCGTCCGTCGCCGTTCCGGTGACCTTCGTGGTGCCCGAAGTGACTGTGACGCCCGACGGGACCGTGATGGGGCCCTGGAAGAGTCCGTTCTTATCGGTGGTGACGAAGCCGAGGTAGGCCGGAGCTTCCCCGTTGCCGGACGCGTCGTTGTCGGCTTTGAACACTTCGACGCGATGATTCGCGAACGCCACTTGGCCTGCTGCCGTTCCGACGTAGCCGCTCACGGTCAGCGTGCTTCCGGAGAGCGACGCCGCCGTGAACGTCGGGAAGTCGGTCAACAGGTTGGGCTGGCCGGCGGTCTTGGCCCCGTCGTTCGCGGTCACCCCGTTGGCTCCGAGGTCGATCCCCAGCCCGGTGTTCACGGTGATCGTGTTGCCCAGGATCGCGTTAGCGGTGCTGGAACCGGACACGATGACACCGCCGCCCGTATTCGCCGTGATGAGATTGCCGGAGCCATTCGTCGACCCGCCAACGACGACGTTGCTCGAGTTGACGATGGATATGCCGGCTCCGTTGTTGGCGAGCGTCGCCGTCGAGCCGGCGTTCGAGCCAATCGAGTTCCCCAGAACGTTCACGGCTCCGGCGCCCTCCACGCGGACGCCGAACGAGTTGTTCCCACTCACGAGGTTCCGATCGGCAGTGGCGGTACTGCCGATCGTGACGACGGCCCCTCCGCTCACGTAGATGCCGCCGTTGTTGGGGCGGGCCAGGAGGCCGGCCGCGTCGGTGCCGACGGAGTTCCCCTTCACCACGTGCCCGGTACCCGTCCCCAGCCAGATCCCGTAGCGGCCCGACTGGGCGATGACGTTGTCGGAGACCGTGCAGTTGTCGCTGGTCCCACCCCAGCAGACGACGCCGTCGGTTCCGTTGCCCCGAGCCGTCGTTCCGTCACCGGCGAGTCCGATCCAGTTGTTGCGTACCGTCACTCCCGCACCGGCGTTGCTGTTGACGTACACGCCGTGTGAGGCGTTGCCAGCGATGACGTTGCGAGATGCACTCGACGCGCCGCCAACGGTCACGTTCGAAGCACCGGTGATGAAGATCGCGTTCTTCGAGTTCGCTATCGCCGTGGTCCGGTCGGTCCCGAGCCCGATGGTGTTGCCGGCGATGGTCACACCGCTTGCCGCGCTGTGCACGTAGATGCCCGCGTAGTCCTCGGTCGGCGTACCGGTGACGCCGTTCCCGGAGATCGTGTTGCCCGCGCCCGCCATCGAGCCACCGATCGTGTGGCCGGTCCCGCCGTCGACCCGGATTCCTCGAAGGTTCGGAACGGCCGAGCCGCCGAGGGCGTTCAAACCGATGACGTTGCCCGTGACGGAGTTCCCGCTTCCCCCGAGCAGGTAGACACCGGCACCCGAATTGCCCGAGATCACGTTCCCTTCGCCGGTCGCGGCGCCCCCGATCGTGTTGGCACGGCCGACCGCAACGACGCCGAAGTTGTTCGCCGAAGCAGCGCTGCCGGCCGCATCCGTCCCGATGTAGTTGCCTTGAACGAGGTTCTCATCCGAGGAGATCGAGATCGCGTACCGGGGTGAACGGTTGATGATAAGTCCACGTATGGTTGATCCTCCTCCGGTGAGCGTGACAGCGCCGTCCGAGCCTGAGCCGATGGCCGCGGCATTGACCTCCACGATCGGAACGCCCGACCAACCGGGCTGAGTTTGGGCGTCGACGACAAGGGGCGAGGCGACCGTGAGGCTCGCCGAAGCGAGCGGGATCGTTGCCGCCTTCGCGGAACCGGCCGGTGTCGTGAACGCGTCGAGGGACGGACGGAGACCGCCCGAGAGCTTCAGTGATCCACCGGAACCCGTCGAGGCGTTGGGGAGCATGAAGACGACGTGCTCGACGCCTGCGACGCGGCCGCTCAAGGCCAACGATGCGTCTCCACCGAGCGTGTTGGCGTTGGTGATCACCTGTCGCAGCGAGCCCGACCCGGTGTCATCGGTGTTGGTCACGGTGTCGAAGTTGAAGCCGAAATCGAAACCGGAGCCGATGGCGATCGTGTCGTCGACGGTCGTGAAGGCGTGTGCCGTGCCCTTCGTACCGGCGCTGAAGGTGCCGGAGGAGACCGAGAAGGCGGTCCCGATCGCGCCGATGCCGCCATCCGTGTCGGCCGGGTTCGTCCCGCCGACCATGTCGGACCGCAGAATCGTCCCTGCACCCGCCTGCGCCATGACCGACGTCAGCACGCCCCGTAGCCCGCTGGTGGCGCCGGAGCGACCCGACGTAACCGACGACGTGACGACCCGGACCGCACAGCTCGTGCACTTCGGCGTCAAGAAGGAGTAGTTGCCGGAAGCATCGGTGCTCGTCCCCTCGAGATATGCCGCAGAGGTCGCTTTCACCTCGTAGAGCTCGACGAGAACACCGGGACGGCCAGTTCCTCCGGCCCCCAACGCGACAGCCTTGGAGCGGCCGGCGCCTCCGCCGTAGTTGATGTCCTCGAACACAGTGCCCGAGATCACGAGCGGCGGCCACGGACGCCCGTTCGCCGACACGCCCGGACCGGTGCCGGCCCGGTTGACCGCCTGCACGGTGACGCTGTAGGTGGTGCCGTTCGTCAGACCCGTGAGCGTGCAGGTGAGCGTGGTCGTCGTACACGTCGACGAGCCAGGTGATGCCGTCACGACATAGCTCGTGATCGGCGGGGTATCGGGCGTGAGAACCGGTGCGATCCAGGAGATCTGGAGCGAGCGGTCCTTCGGCTTGACGACCAGGCCGGTCGGCGCCGTCGGCGCGACCAGCGTCCGGACGCTCAGCGTCAGATCGCCACCGGGGACGTCGATGTCGATCGGCGGGTCGGCCGGGTCGGCTTTCGGTGTCCCCGGGTGCACGCGGTCGAACACGAAGGCGGCGAACGTCGACGGAGTGTTCGGCCAGACCGTGCCAGTGTCCACGCCGAAACACGAGCCGGCCCATCCATCCTCGCCCTTGCGGCTCAGCTCACATTGCGCACCGGCAACCGACGGGACCTTCACCACCAGCGCTCGGCACTGAGCGCCGTTCGACTCGTTGGTCCGCACGAAGACGGCAACCGGAGCGTCGAGCGGACCGGGATCCTTGCCGACCCGCGTGGGGACGCTCATCGACGCCTCGACGAACTGGCATGGCTCTCGCACCGGCAAGGTCGTCGCCGTGCCCGACACCACTTCGGGTGCACGATCCACCGTTCGGATCGCCGCCCGAACCCTGACCTCGTACGGGCAACGCGGGGACACGGTTGCCGTCGGCGTCGCACTCTTGCACGCCGTCACCAGTGACGCGGAGGAGTCGCTGGACCACACACGGAACAACACCTCCACCGAACGGTTCCCATCGGCCACCGTGGCGATCGGGGGATCGTTCGGATCGATGCCTTCGGCCACCTTCGATCGGCTGGAAGCGATCTCACCGGACCGGCAGAACGCTCGGTACACCTGACCCTTCCCTGACCCGGCGTTGGGCGGGAGGAACCGGTACGACGCAACGTAGGTGACGTTCGGGTCCGTCGCGCTGCGCGACTGCACCCGTAGAACGTTCACGCCGTCGTCGACATCGCCACCGGAACAACCGCTTGCCGTCTTCGGGTCCGTGGACAGCCACGAGTCGAGGTCGACCGGCACAGCTGACGACACGTCCGACGAGAGGTAGAGGGCGATGGAGTTGGCCGCCCGGGCACCAGGCAGCATCTCGCGTACCTTCTCGGTGCTCTGCATGCTGACGGTGAAGACGAGTCCGATCACCCCGACGATCGACCCGAGGATCATCACCGACACCATCAGCTCGACCAGGGTGAACCCTGGCTCCACCTGTGCCGAAGCACGACACCGCTCGCGAACGCGCGCCCGCGCCGAACGAACGAGGTCCCGGAACCGAACGGCGCGCGCAGACTGTGGAGGACTCATGGAGGAGATGCCGGCCGATGCCGGTCAGCGTCCCGATCGGCACGATCGGGTGTCACCTGAGTGAAACGCCAGGTGTGCGACACACGTCGCCGGCGGATGAGCCACTTCCTCCGGTAGATCCGCACGAGGCAGGACGGAAGGTGTCTCAGGGACGTTTGAGGAGCTCGACAGTCTGTTGACCGCGGCCGCCCGGGGCCTTCACCAGGAGCGTCATCTTCTGGGTGCGGAACACCGCGTCGTCCTCGGGTGGGGGGCAGCCCTCTTCGAACGATCGTGACCGGCCCCAGTGCGTCATCGTCGTCACGGCGATCGTCCAGCTCGGCGTCGGCTTGAGCCGCTGGAGGATCGAGCGATAGCTGTCGGTCGGGTTGTCGAGGCATTCCCACTCGGCGAGCTGGATCTCGTTGGCCACCCGGGTGACGAGTTGGCTCGCGCCGGCGCGTCCCTTGACGGCATCGGCGGCAACCAGCGAACCGGTCAACGCGCTGTAGATACCCATCACGCCGAACGACAGGATCATGATCGAGATCAGGATCTCGATCAGCGTGTCGCCGCGCTCATCCACCCCTCGTGGCGACGCCATCGATCGCACCTCTACGGATTCACCTGGTTGAACACACCCTGCCCCATGTCCGGCAGCGCGCAACATCACGGATTCACCTGGTTGAACACACCCTGCCCCATGTCCGCCGCGTGCAACATCACGGATTCACCTGGTTGAACACACCCTGCCCCAGGTCCGCCGCGTGCAACATCACGGATTCACCTGGTTGAACACGCCCTGCCCCATGTCCGCCGCGTGCAACATCACGGATTCACCTGGTTGAACACGCCGTACATGGCCGATACCAACGCGTAGGCGACAAACCCCACGATAATTCCCATGAATGCAACAATCGCCGGTTCAAACAAATCGGTGAATCGCTTCAACTTGTACTCGAGCTCACGGCCGTAGAATTCTGCTGACGCGATCAGCTGGTCCTCGAGTGTGCCCGTGCTTTCTCCGACGCGGATCATCTGACGGGCCGCCGCGGGGAACAGCTTCGAGTCGTGAATCGGGCCGGCGAGTCCGTTGCCTCGCATGATGGCCGACCGGATGCGGATGATGGCAGTCCGGTACACACGGTTCCCGGTCGTATCTGAAGCCACGGCCAACGCATCAGGGAGCGGAACCCCAGAGCGGACGAGCACCGAAAGGATCCGGCAGAAACGTTCGATGCTGGCGGTGCGCAGAAGCACGCCGACCTTGGGGATGTTCAGAAACACGCGGTCGCGAGCGAGCTTTCCGCGTTCGCGGCGCGTCAGCAGGACAAGGAAGAGGACGAACCAGAGCACCACGATGGCGAGGAAGACGCCCCACGCTCCCATGAACCCCGAGAGCGAGATGAGTGCCTTCGTGGACCACGGAAGCTCGGCGTCGAACGAATCGAAGAACTCGGTGAACTTCGGGAGTACAAAGACGGAGAGGACCACAATGGTGCCGATCGCCATGATGAAGATGACCGACGGGTAGGTCATCGCCGATTTCACCTTCCGACGCGTCTCGACATCGCGCTCGATGTACATCGAGACCTGGTCGAGGACTTCGTCGAGTCGACCCGTCAACTCGGCCGAGCGCACCATGCTGATGAAGTACCTCGGGAAGGAGGCGGCGTGCTTCTCCAGCGCAGACGTGAGGCTGGAGCCACCCCTGAGGTTCGCGGCGACCTCTTCGAGCACCGCCGTGAGCTTCTTGTCCTCCGAGTCCTCAGCGATGATGCCGAGCGCGTCGATCACCGGAATGCCGGCCTTGACGAAGGACGACATCTGCCGGGCGAAGATCATGACTTCTTCGCGTTTGACCTTCGTCGGGGTGAGCTCGATCTCGCTGAGCTTGCGCCGCCTCGGGCGTTCCGTGCGGCGCGAAGCGACACTCGCATCACTTTCGTCGCTGTCCTTTGTCCGACGGAGCGTGACGCGGCGGCGAACAGGACGCGACGACTCGACGCGGCCGACCAGCCTCGGCATGCTTCGGCGGTTCCGGGCGGGTGACTCGGCCGACGGCGGTGCGAGCTGCGTCGCGCCGACGCCGCTCGGCTGCCGCGCCGCAGTGCGCTTGTCGGCGGCTCGACGCCCGCGATTGGTCTGATCCTTTGGTGGGCCGGGCGGACGATGCGCGTCAAACGACGGATCCGGCGAGTCCGGTGACGGCGGTGCGTCGGGGAGTCCGCGGCGACGCGAGGAAATCATGCTCATGGCTTCACCGATCAGAGGGTGTAGATCGTCTGGGTGACCTCTTCGATGGTGGTCACATCATTGGCGACGAGCCGGATGGCCTCGTCTCGAAGCGTCCGCATGCCGGACTTCACGGCGAGGTCCCGGATCTCCCGGGGTGACGCATCGTCCATCAGTGCGTGACGGATGTCGTCGGTCATCTTCAGAATCTCGTATACACCGATGCGATCGCGATATCCAGTATTGGCGCAGTAGGAACACCCGACTCCTTTCATGAATGTCGTCTTCGGAGCACCTCCACTCTGGTTGTAATAAACCAGTTCGGGCGGAGCCGGCTCATAGAAAGCGGCGCACGAGGTGCAGGTTCGGCGGAGGAGCCGCTGGGCCACGACGCCGGTCATTGCAGAAGCCACGAGGAAGCGCTCCACGCCCATGTCGAGGAGCCGGAACAGCGCCGATGCCGCGTCGGTGGCATGGAGCGAGGAGAGCACGAGGTGGCCGGTCAACGCCGCCTGCACGGCGATCGACGCCGTTTCCGCGTCCCTGATCTCGCCGACGAGGATGATGTCGGGGTCCTGACGCAGGATCGAGCGGAGCCCACCGGCGAAGGTGACTCCGGCCTGCACGTTGATCTCGATCTGGTTGATCGACGGAAAGACGTATTCCACCGGGTCCTCGATAGTCGTCACGTTCATCTCCGGACGGGCGATGCGCGACAACGTCGAGTACAGCGTCGTGGTCTTCCCGCTGCCGGTCGGGCCGGTGACCACGACCATCCCGAAGGGTGACTTCACGATGTCGTCGAACTGCTCCTTGGTCTCGCTCGGCATCCCGAGGTCGACGAGGTCGAACATCGAACGGCTCTTGTCGAGAAGACGCAGCACCACCTTCTCCCCGAAGATCGTGGCGGTAGTCGCAACGCGCACGTCGAGGTCACGCCCGTCGACGACCGTCCGGAACTGACCGTCCTGGGGACGACGCTTCTCGACGATGTTCATCGCCGCCATGATCTTGAGTCGGCTCACGACTGCCGGGCCGAACGACATCGGGAGTTGGATCACCTCGTTGAGCGAGCCGTCGATGCGATAGCGGACCCGGAGGAACTCCGGTGTCGGCTCGAGATGGACGTCGGAGGCCCGATCCCGAAGCGCCTGGGCCACCAGCCGGTTCACGACCTCGCTGACGGGACCTTCGGTTCCGTCGCCTTCGGCATCGCCCCGCTGCCAGTTGTTGGCGCCGGGCTCATTTGCCTCCCGGACCAGCTCCTCGATGCCGGCGAGCGCGGTGTAGGACGAGTTGATCGATTCGCGGATCGCCGTCTGCGAGGCCAACCGGACCTCGACCCTCTCGACGGGGATCGCCGCCAGGACGTCGGGGAGCCGCCGGTCGTGGGGGTCGGCGATGACCACTGTCAGGAGTCCCTCACGCAGCGTGAGGGGGATGATGTCGAGGCTCCGGGCGACCGACTCCGCCACCAGGGAGAGCGCTTCTGCCGTCGGCTCCAGCCGTCGGAGATCCACCAGTGGGATCTTCGACTGGCGCGAGAGCGCTTCATCGAGTTGGCCTTGGGAGATCAGGCCGTTCTCGAGCAGGACCGTGCCGAGGCGGCGCCCGTTCCCGGACTGGACGGCCAGAGCGTTGCTCAACGCGCCGGCGTCGATCGCACCGGACGACAACAGCAGCGTCCCAATGGGTGGCGGGGCTTCACCGTTTCGGTCGAGCGCCGGATCGACGATCGCCGCACCGACGAACTGCTCCTGCTCCTCGATGCGCTCCCGTCGGCGTTTCAGCACGACACACCGTGCCGCGGACGAACCGGAACCGCCGTGACCGAAGGGGGGCGATTCGACGGTTGCATGAGTGGACGCTTCGGCGTCCTGGCTCCCGTTCTTTAGACGAATAGAAGAGATCCCAAGCGAGGTTATTTTCCTCTTGAAAAGCTCTGTCAAACTTGTCAGATTGCGATCCCCGCGGCCGATAAGGCGGCATTCGCGCCCAGTGAGCGGCCTCCGGCAAGGGTCCACTACCCTCGTGGGTGATGCCTGCAGCCCCCGAAGGTGCCGAAGCGTTTCTCGCCGCCCTCGAACCGGTCGCCCAAGCGATCGGGGCCCGCATCGTCAGCGCCGACGACGCGCACCCATCCGACGTACCGCTCCAGTGGGGCGGCGTCGTTGTTGGCGCGTTGCAGCTGCCGCAACTCCACGACGCCCTCGATCGGCTCATCGAAGGCGTCGAACGCGAACTCGGAGGACGACTCGAGGACCTCAGCCGGGAGGACAAGCAGCAGGCCATCCGACTCCTCGACGAGCGAGGAGCGTTCGTGCTCCGCCGGTCCGTGGAAGACGTCGCCGACGCGTTCAACGTGAGCCGAATCACCATCTACAACTACCTCAATGCCGTCAAAGGCGACCGTCGGTAGCGCACCGTCCAGCAGGATTTCTCAGCGTTCACGCCGGATCACGGACCTTGGGCAGCCCGCCCACGCTCAGGTGCAGACGTAGAGGCAGTTCGTCGGGTCGCCGGGCAGGTCGTGGACCGTCACCGACACGAAACCGGCATCGTTGAGCATCCTCGTGGCCAGTTGCGTGCCCCAGACGGTCCCGAGGCCCGCCCCTCCGTTGTGCAGACCCACCTGCATGCAGTGCAGCACGCTGGTGCCGTAGAGAACGATCATGGCCGGGTCGGCCATGTTGTCGACGAGGTTCGACGATGCCTTGATGTCGAGCATGAAGAGCGTGCCCCCCGGACGGAGCGCCTGTCGCATCCGGCCGAGCACTCCGGCCGGGTCATGCTGATCGTGGATCGCATCGAAGGCGAACAGGACGTCGAAGGGTGGATCGGTCGGCAGGCCGTGACGCACATCGACCGCGGTGAACGTGGTGTTGGTCAGTCCGAACGCCGCTGCCTCTGCCCGCCCGAGAGAGATGGCATCCTCGGCGACGTCGAATCCGACGAACGTCGACGCCGGGAACGCCGCGCCGAGCAGGTTCACGCAGTGGCCGGTGCCGCAGCCGACGTCTGCCGCACGCACGCCCGACGTGAGCGCCTCGACGAGGCCGGGAGCCTTGGGCAGGTAGGCGCGAACGAGCAGGGCGTCGTATTTGGCGCGTCCGAGCGCATCCATCGCGTGGGTGAAATGCGGGCGATACCGGTCATAGGAGACGCCGCCCCCGTTTCTGAAGGCCTCGATCACGTCGTCTATGCGCGGTGCGAGACCCGTGAGGAGACCTGCGGTGGGGGCGAGGTTCGTGTATCCAGAGCCGGTCAGCCACATGGCGTGTTCGGGGGGAAGCGTGAAGACCTCGGTGTCGACGTCGAACTCCACGACCCCGCCGACGGCCATCGAGCCGAGCCATTCGCGCAGATGACGCTCGGACTGACCGGTCCGCTCGGCCAGCCCGCCGACCGTCGCCGGACCGACACTGAGCGCACTGAACAGTTCCGCTCGATGTCCGAGGTCGATCATCATCACGAGCATCGACCCCTGGAACGCGCCCTTCATCCGGTCGAGAAACGCGCCGGAACGCACCGGGTCCACGCCCTGGCCGACGGCGCTCACCCCCGCTCCCCCGTCGCACTTTCGCGATCCTCCCGCAGTGCCTTGGACGCGGCGACATCGAAGTAGTCGGCGTCGAAGGTGAACTGGCCGTTGCGAACGGTGTGGAGGGTCCACCCGGGAACCGACCCGTTCGGGAAATGGCACCACCACTGGGACCATGCGACGCTCTCGTCACCGGCGGCGTCGACGAGTTCGAACGTGACGCCGCGAGCTGGCATCTCGGTCTTCATCTTCGCCATGAAGTCGGTGATGGCCTTGCCGCCCTCCATGCGTCCGTAGATGAGGTCGACGAACACGGCATCGTCGGCGAACAGCGGGGCAAGGAGTCCGTAGTCTCCGGTGTCCTGGAGTTGCCAGAAGCGACGAAGGAGCGCCTCCGCCGGCCGAGCGCCGATCGATTCGAGCGACGGGGCACAGGGCAAAGCAAGCCCGTGACCGGCGGCGGCGTTGGGCACCGGTCCGTCAGGACGTAGGCGCGCATAGGTCACTGGATCGAGGTAGTCGGCGACGAAACAGACCTTGCCACCACGCAGCCGGTACAGACTCTGGCCCGGCATCACGATCTCCTCCGAACCCGGGACACCGGCGATCATGTCCCACGTGGCCCAGCCGCAACGTTCGTCGGCCTCGACGGTCCAGTTCCGAAATTTCACGTTGGCCAGCGGCACCACCTTCTCCATGTGCTCCATGAACGAAGCGATCGCGGCACGGCCGTGCTGGGCGCCGAGCATCGGGTCGTAGTACACCGCGTCGTCGGTGAAGAGCTCGAGGAGCGAGGTGTACTTCTGGCCGTCGTCTTCGACAGAACCGAAGCGGAGGAGGGTTTCGACGGCAGGTCCGGGCATGACCGAGCGTACGGTGCCTTCGCAAGGCAATGCCAAGGCCGCCGGTGCGCCGCGCCCTACGGGAGACTGGTTGGGCCGAACCCTCCCCGGCTCCCTACGATGCAACCCATTGCGCACGCGAGCCGTGCGGACAAGCCGCCTCAGCAAGGAGCTCTTCGATGACGGTCACCTACCTCGATCCCTCGTCGGCTCCAGGGCTGCGAATCGAGCCCTATGGCGCCGGATCGCTGGCGTCGGGTCGCGCGGCGACCATCGGCCTGCTTGCCAACGGCTTCCCGGATTCCATCGTGTTCCTCGATCACGTCGAACGCGCACTGCTCGCGGTCGCGCCGCCGGGCACCGTCGTGCGGCGCTACGCGAAGCCGAACGCCTCCACCGTGGTGTCCGATCAGGTTCTGGCCCGCATGACCGACGAATGCGACGCGGTGGTGACGTCCTACGGTCATTGAGGAAGCTGCACCTCCGGCACCGTGCGTGACGGCATCCTCTTCGCCCGCAACAACCGCCCGGCGGTCGCCCTGGTGACCACGGCGTTCTGGCCGCAGGGCGACTTCGTCGCCCGCTCTGCCGGCATGCCCGACATCCCCCGGCTCGAACTGCCCCACCCGGTCGCCGGGACGGGTGCGGACCGGATGGCGGAGATCGCTACGGCGATCGCGCCCTCGATCGTCCACGCGCTCTGGGACCGCCCATGAGACGGGCGTGCAGCGGACCCGCCGTCGCATCTGTGCGGGGAGCCCGTCCGTGAAGCTCGCCAGCGCGTTGCTCGACGCCGCGGATGAGGGGGCCGCACTCGAGGCCCTCCATGCGGCCGGACGCACCGACGGGCTCCCTGTCGTCATCCCGACCCCCGAGCGAGTGGAACGAATGGTGGTCGCCAGCGGCCTCGACCCCGACCTCAGCCTCGGGGCCGTCGGGCCGAACCAGGGCGTTGCGACCGTCGAGAAGGTGTGCATCGCCGCCGTCATGGCCGGCTGCCTGCCCGATCATCTCCCCGTGGTCATCGCGTCAGTGAAAGCGATCTGCGACGAGCGGTTCGACACCACCGAGTGGCAGAGCACCACGCACGCCATCAGTCCACTGATCATCGTGAACGGCCCGGCCCGGGACTCGTGTGGTGGCATCGCCAGCGGATTCGGTGCTCTCGGACCCGGCCATCGCGCCAATGCGTCCATCGGACGCGCCGTGCGCCTCGTACTCACGAACATCGGGGGCGCGCGTCCCGGGATCAGCGACATGGCGCTGCTCGGCCACGGAGCCAAATTCGGCGCCGTCCTCGCCGAGAACGAGGAGGAAAGCCCGTGGGAGCCGTGGTCAGCTTCGCTCGGGTTCGCCGCCGACACCTCCATCGTCACCATCGTCGGTACCGAGCCACCCCACTCCGTGATCTCGGTCGGAGACGCCGATGATCCCGCGGCGCCGGACCGTCTCCTCGGCTCCGTGGCGGCGACGATCGCCAACCTCGGATCGAACAACGCGTTCTTTCGCCAGGGAGCCGTGGTCGTCGCCATCAACCCGGACCACGCCCAGGCCCTCGCCGGTGCGGGACACACCCGGCGTTCGATCCAGGAGGCGCTGCACGCCCGCGCCGCCAATCCGTTGTCACGGCTCCGTGCACTGAATCCCATCTACGCGGGACGGGGGGCCGAGGACAAGGCCGTGTGCGCCACTGCCCGTCCCGAGGACATCATCGTGATCGTCGCCGGCGGGGGCGGGATCTACTCGGCGGTGTTCCCCTCGTGGGGCGCCGGGCCCCACGCCAACCCATTCGTGACCGTCGAGATCGACGTCGACCAAGCCTGCCTGATACCAGGACGATTGCCCGACGCCTGACCTACGGTGGAGGCATGTCCAGTGCCGACCATGTGGCCGCTCGTGGGCGGGCCAAGGTCGCCCGCCTCCCGGCCACGGTGATCAGCCCGGAGGGCCGCGTCTGGGGCGAACAACGGGTAGCCGGCGAAGAACCGCTCGAGATCCGGCTCGGCTCACCGCTCGTCGAACCGACGGCGGTGAACGTCACGATGCGTACACCGGGCGACGACTTCGAGCTCGCCGTCGGATGGTGCGTGACCGAGGGACTGCTCCCCCAGCCGGTCGAATTGGCCGAGGTGAAGTACTGCGTCGGCACCGACGGCAGTGGTTCTCCGGCGGGACGTGCCATTCAGAACTACAACGTCGTTTCTGTCGTCGCCCGTCACCACCACGGTGGTCGATCCCGACGCGCCCACGTGACCTCGTCGAGTTGTGGCATCTGCGGCACCGAATCGCTCGCTGCGCTCCAACTGCGGACACCGACGGTTTCCGCGGAACGCGGACCGACGATCGCGCGCGGCGTTCTGGTTGCGCTACCCGATCGGCTCCGCACGCAGCAGCGCACGTTCGACGCCACGGGAGGCAGCCACGCCGCCGGTCTCTTCCGACCGGACGGAACCGCCGTCGTCATCCGTGAAGACGTCGGCCGTCATAATGCCGTTGACAAGGTGATCGGCCATGCCGCCATCAACCGCCGCCTTCCCCTGTCCGACCACGTGCTGATGGTGAGCGGCAGGGTGTCGTTCGAGATCGTCCAGAAGGCGGCGATGGCCGGCGTTGCGGTCATCGCCGCCGTCAGCGCTCCGACCGACCTCGCCATCGACGCGGCTGACCGGATGGGCATCACGCTCGCCACCTTCGTGCGGGGTGACTCGGCGACCGTGTGGACGCACGCCCACCGGATCACCGAATGATGCGCCGCGCTATTTGACCTTGATCTCGCCGACCATTCCGGGGTGGAGCGTGCACTTGTACTTGTAGGTTCCCGCCTTGTCGAAGCTCGTGCTCCAGCTCCCCTTGTTCTGGGTAGGGCTCTTGCGCGTCTTGTCGAACACGATGTTGTGGGCGACGTTCTCCCGCCACACGAAGTTGACCTTCTGCTTGACCTTGGCGTCGACCTTCTTCGGGACGAAGGTGAGTGCGCGAACGGCGATCGTCACCGGCTTCGCCGCGCCGATCTGGGCCTGCGCGGTCGGGGCACCGGTCGAACAGCCAAAACCGAGCGCCGCTATCGCGAGAACACCGACGGCACGCCACCGCCGACGGCGGGCCTTGCCACCCACCCGCTGCATTGTCGTCCCGACCACGTCACGTTTGTTCATGGCATCGATGCTTCCACGACTCCCCGATCTACGTCAGCGGCGAAGGGGTGATCCTCGTCACCGATCGATACATCGTGTTCATCTCCCGGAACGACCAACCCTCCTCGAGAGCCGGACCCGACGCGAGACGACCCCGTGGACCGAGGTCCGACGGGGTCGTCTTGCGCACTTCTCACGCCGCACGAAGCGGCGCGCCGGTCAGGACGTGATCTGCCAGAGGATCAGGATCACGAGGGCGATCGGCACGCCGATGTGGGCAATGTTCTTGTGGGAGGCGAGGGGCTTGGTCAGCGGGCCGTCCATGCCACCGATGTAGCCGAGCGCATTGAGCTCCAGTACGACGATGACGGCGAGCACCACGAGCCACATGAGCGGGATCGACGGCTTGCCGGTGGTATTGAAGTAGCCGCTCGTGCCGGTCATGAACATCAGCATCGAGATGGAGAGGATGGCGTTCGTGCGACTGGCCAGCAGGGCGCGTCGACCGGCACCGGCGGCGGCCGGGTCGGCCGGGTTCCCGGCGAGGAGGCCGCGGGCGTTCTCGATGACGATCTTTTGGTTCGGCCAGATCACCAGCCAGACGTTGGCGAGCATCACGAGACCGAAGAGCGCTCCCATCGTGATCGCATGACCGACTTCCTCGGCACCGTCGGTGAAATACCCGCTGGCGTTCCACCCGAGGATTGCCAAACCAGTGATCGCGGTCGCAAGTGCCGACCAGCGGAAGTACCACAGTGCCCGGGGGACGAGCTTGTCGATCGCCCCGTTGCGGTGGGCCGCCTCCATCGTCGGGAACGACGGAACCTGCACGAAGTTGAAGTAGTAGAGCAGACCGATCCAGCACACACCGAAGATCACGTGCCACCAGCTGAGGAACCACAGGCCTCCGCTCTTCGAGAACAATGCATTTGCGATGACCATTGTGGTTCTCCCTGACGTTTCCGATCCGCGGTGGTGGATCACTGACCGTCGTGAACGTAGCATCCGGAGCTACGGCCCGCCGAACTTCGTCGATCGTGGCCTGCCTGATCCGCACGCTCGGAACGGCTACGCGAGCGTCGACAGGATGTCGCGCAGATCGTCTGCGGTCGTGCGGGGGTTGACCACACAGAAGCGCAACACGGTCTCCGGTGAGCCGTCCGCCCCGATCACCGACGTCGGGACGCAGAACGCCCGCTGCTCGGTCAGCATCCGGTCGGACCACGCGTAGTACTGCTCGGCCGTCCAGCCGTGTCGGCGGAACACCACCACCGAAAGCTCGGGCTCGAACAGAAGGTCCAGATACGGGGTGGCCCGGATCTCCTCGGCGATCTCGTGGGTGACCGCGATGGCGGCCTCGATCGCATCGGTGTACGCCAGGGTCCCGTGCGTGGCGAGCGAGTACCAGAGCGGGAGCCCGCGCGCCCGCCGCGTGAGGTGCATCGCGTAGTCCGACGGATTCCAGTCACCGTCGTCCTGGAGCACGTCGAGGTACTCGGCATGCTGGGTGTGCGCGCGTGCCGCCGTGACCGGATCGCGGTAGAGGAGGGCACAGCAGTCGAACGGCGCGAAAAGCCACTTGTGCGGATCGACGATGAACGAGTCGGCCGATTCGATCCCGTCGAAGAGGTGGCGAACGCTCGGGGCGGCGAGGGCCGCCCCACCGTACGCGCCGTCGACGTGCAGCCACACGTCCTCTGCTCGCGCGAGCTTGGCGATGCCGGCGAGCTCGTCGACGAGCCCGAGGTTCGTGGTGCCACCGGTCGCCGCGATCGCGAACACGATCCCTTTGGGCGTGACCGGCACGTCGGCGACCAACCCGGCGTTGCGGTCGACGTCGCCGACGGCGATTCCCTCGGCACGCGCGGCGAGAATGGCCGACCGAAGATCATCAGCGCGCAGACGACCTGTCGAGTCGGACGGAACCTTGATGACCCCGACGTCCATCACGCGCGCCGCGGACGCGATCGAACTGTGCGCCCCGGCGGCGACCATCACGTACCACCGGGTCGGCGGTTGGCCCCACCGCCGCTGGGCGACATCACGTGCCGTGACGAGAGCGCTGAGATTTCCCGCCGTCCCGCCACTGACAAAGACCCCGCCCGCCGTCGCCGGAAACCCGGCGAGATCGGCGATCCAACGCATCGCCTGGTTCTCCGCCCACACCGCTCCTGCGCCTTCCATCCACGACCCGGCGTAGATCGACGATGCCCCGACCACCAGGTCGAAGAGCACGGCGGCCTCCGTGGGAGCCGTCGGCACGAACGACACCGCCCGCGGATGATCCTGGCTAATCGTGGCCGGCGCGAGATGCTCGCAGAACACCCGCAGCGCCTCCATCCCCCCGAGCCCCTCGGCTGTGATCGTGGGACCGAGCCGGTCCAGGTCAGCCCCCGAACGCGGCCCGTCCAGCGGGGGCGGGTCGAGACGGACCCGGTCGAGCGCGTAATGGACGACGGCCTGCGCCAAAGCCTCGGTGTTCGGGTCGTATCTGTGCATCCGTGTCGGATCACGAGGATCCGGATCGGCGTCGTCGCTCGGACGGTGATGACCGGGCACGCTCACCGGTTCTGCCAAACCGGCGGGCGCTTCTCCAGAAAGCTGGCGATGCCTTCCTGCCCGTCCGGGCCGGCCGCGTTGGCCGCCATGACCTCGATGGCATAGGAGTAGGCCTTCGGCTGATCGAGGTCCACCTGGGCGTAATAGGCCGCCTTACCGACCCCTTTGGCGAACGCGGAACCCCGCGTGGCACGGCGCAGGAGGTCGGCGCACGCATCGTCCAGGGCGGCAGCGGGCACGGCGCGATTGATGAGCCCCCAATCGGCGGCCGTGGCGGCGTCGATCGGATCTCCGGTCATCGCCAACTCCAACGCGCGCTTACGACCGATGTTGCGCGCCACGGCAACCAGCGGGGTGGTGCAGAACAACCCGCCTTTTCCACCGGGAAGGGCGAAGTGCGCCGTGTCGGCACTGATGGCGAGATCGCAGCTTGCGACCAGTTGGCAACCGGCGGCGGTGGCCAGGGCGTGAACCTTGGCGAGAACGGGCTGGGGGAGTTGTTGCAACAGGGTCATCAGCTCGGTGCAGGTGAACAGCAGCTTGCGCAGGAACGGAAGGTCGGCGCCCGCCATGTCGGAGAAATCGTGCCCGGCGGAGAACACCGGCCCGTTGGCGGCCAGGATGATGCCCCGGACGCCCTCGGCCTCGCTTGCGGTTCGGAGCGAGCCGATCAACGCCGACATCATCTCCAGAGAAAGAGCGTTTCGCTTCTCCGGATTGTTGAGCATGACCGTGGCGATCGAATCGCCCTCGGCCGGCAGGTCCACGAGCGCGAGCGGATGTCCGGTCATGGCCATGATCGTACGCCCGGGCCATCACCGCCGGCACTTCTTCCTTCGCGGGATATGTGATGCAGATCACAGACACGCGGCTCATCGGCTCGCACACTTTCTCCGGGCCTCCGCCCGATCCATCCCGCCCGAACGGGCACCACGAAAAGAGACGTCCCATGCCGAAGTTCCTCATCAAGGCCAACTACAGCGTCGACGGCATCAAAGGAGTGCTCGCGAAGGGAGGCAGCGCCCGCGTCGCATCGGTGAAGGCGGCCGTCGCCGGCGTCGGAGGGACGGTCGAGTCGTTCTACTTCGCCCTTGGCGACACCGACGCGTTCCTCGTGATCGACCTCCCGGATGCGGTGTCGGCCGCGGCCCTTGCGCTGCAGGTCGGCGCGAGTGGTGGGGCGTCGACCGAGGTGGTCACGCTCCTCACTGCCGAGCAGGTGGACGCCGCCGCCAAGATGAAGGTTGGCTACACCCCTCCGGGCGGCTGAGGCGCATCGCCACGCCCCTTCGCCCGACCGGCGTCTCAGGACGAGTCAGGCGAGGGCGAGGTCGAGGCGGCTCACCCCGCGGATGGTGATCCGGTCCCGCCACTCCGGCGTACCGAGGACCGACCAGTCCTCGAAACGCCGGACCATCGTGCCCAGGGCGACCTGGGCTTCGAGGCGGGCCAGCGCGGCGCCAAGGCAATAGTGGATGCCTGACGCGAACGCGAGATGGCGTGGCGCTGCGGCGCGATCGAGCCGTAATTCGTCCGGCGCGTCGAAGACCGCGTCGTCCCGATTGGCCGCCCCGAGGAGCGTGAGCACCCGGTGGCCTGCGGGAATCACGCCACCGCTCAATTCCATGTCGACGAGGGGCACGCGAATCGTCTGCTGGACGGGACCGTCGTAGCGGAGGATCTCGTCGATCGCGTTCGCGTCGAGCCCCTCGC
>JANMYF010000375.1:0-2430 GCA_031381685.1 Acidimicrobiia bacterium | reverse complement strand
CTTCTGATAGTTGAAGGAAGGATGTGTTGAGTCCAAGGATGCCGAGACGAAGTCCGTTCTTTTCAAAAGTCCAGATCTGGTCACCGGGAAGAAGACCCGAGCGTGTTGCGACGATCTCTAGGGTGTTCTTCTGCGATTTTTTAGACCAAGCAAGGTAGTTGTCGAAACATGGCGCAATCGCAGAACGACGACCTTCGCTCCCCTTGCCCCATAACCTATCTCGGGCATTTGGGTCGCTAGAGTAGAGCTCGAGGGACTCTGCTGCGTTCATTGCGTTACTTCCCGGACTCGGTCGCTCAAGGTCATGATTGCCCGGCACGATCAGCCATGGTGCCGAGGGAAAATTGGTAGACAGTCTGGTAACAAAAGACTCGAGAGCGACGTATTCTTCGATTCGACCCGACTGCGCCGCATCCCCGGAAAAGCACACCAAATCAACCTCTCCAACAGCTTCACATTGCGCTCGCAAGTCTTTCTCAAACGCTTCGCTAGTCCACGTCCAGATATTGTCGCCCAACGAACTTCCGACGTGGAGATCGGTGATGTGAAGAATGGTGATGGAGGATGGGACCATGTTTGGGATGTTAGTGGATGCTGTCTGCGATCACCTTTCGGCATTCAAGTTTGCTGTCGCTATGCTCGAAATACCGACGAGCTAGGGAAATTCTCCCATAACAACGCAATTTGTGCGGGCGGGAGCGAACCGTGCTGCAGCAGCACCCTACCGAGTGGCATCTCTCGAAGCGCCTTGCGTTGGATGAGCGGGAGCGTTGAAACGATCGGTCGGTCGTCGTTACGTTGGTAGCGAGTCAGTGAGCTGGGGACGTGTTCGTCGCCGCTTACGCTTTCGACGTAGCTGAGTCCTTCGAGGTCGCTCATGCCGGGGAACCAGATCTTGGTGAGGAAGTTCGTCAGGAGCACGTCGGACCGTGGGCCGAACTTCGCCTTGATCTGCGCGATCGACTGCCAGATCGTGACGAGTTGAACGCCCATGCCGGCGAGTGTTGATGCCCAAACGGGTAGGTCATCGAGTCGCATGTTGCCGGCCTCGTCGATGAGCAAGAGAATCTCGGAGTTGATCATTTGGCCCCGGAGGTTGCGCTGGTTCACTTGGCCGACGAGGTCGCCGATGAGCCCACCGAGAACGCCGGCGGACCGGTCGTGGTCAATGAGCGGGGCGACGATGTAGAGCGTGTTCGGGCCTGAGCACAGCCAGTCGAGATCGATGTCGCACGACGACGCCGACGCTGCGATGCCGAGGTCGACCCACGGCCACACGATGTTCGCTGCGGTTGAGTACACGGGCGAGATCGAGCGTGGTTCCTTCTCCCAGAGGCCGAGCAGTGTCATCTGGGCGAACCGTGCGAGGTCGCGCTTGTCCCGATCGGTGGAGGCGCCGAGCGCCTGGAGCAGTGGTGCGACTTCGCCGATCTTCTTTTCGGTCGGTCGGTCTTCGGATGCGACCCAGGTGGCGACGTCGTGCATCGTCTTGTTGGAACCGGCTGCTACGGCGAGCAGGCCGGACAGGAGGATCTCGGCTTGTTTGCGCCAGTGGTCGCCTCCCTCGATCGTCGCCGATGACGGTGCAGCCTTGACGAGGTGCGATGCCGCTCGCATCGCACCTTCCCGTGTTGCGCATCCACGCAGCGGGCTCCAGGTGGCGGTGCCGAGGCGAGCGGCGTTGGTCGGGTCGAACACTTTCACGTCGGCGTTCGGTAGCGATGATCGTTGGGCGATGGTGTCGTCGAGGAGGTCACTCTTGACGGAGACGATGATTGCCGGGCCGCCCCAGTGTGCGATCTGTCGTTTCGCGAGCGTGCTCTTCCCGGAACGAGATGGTCCGATCGCGGCGACTCCCCCGCGGCCGTTGCTCACGTCGCGCCCTGGCTTGCTTCGTGGTGTTCGGTGGGCTTCGGTGACAACGTACTTGCGACCGAGTTTGCCGAGCAGGAGACGGTCAGGTGGCGGCGTCTTGACAAGTAGGGGCCGGAGATCGCGTGCTTTCGCGAAGCGTGCGTTGGTTTGGACGCCGAGGCGTTCGCGTCGATCGAGTGTGTCTCGCGGTCCCCGAAACAACCGGACCATTCCGGCGGCGAGCGCGATTGTCGCGGCGAACACGAAAAACGTCGATGCCCAGTAGAGAACCGGACCCGGAAGCACGGCGGCAACTTCGGGGGGCCAGGCACGCTTGGGTTGTCCCATGGTCTTTGGGAGTTGTCCGATTGAACCGAGGACGAGTTTGATCGACGTGGAGAAGAACTGCCGATGGCGGAGGAAGGCGGCGAGTTCCGCCCCTGCCCACACGACGGTTGCGAGGCATGTTGCGACGAACAGCAGGGCGAGGATCGGGCCTTCGGGCCCGGTGTCGTTTGCGGAGGGACGTGTGTTGTTGTTCATGGTTCTCCTCAGAGGTTGTGGTCGGGTGTGAGG
>JANMYF010000362.1:0-3961 GCA_031381685.1 Acidimicrobiia bacterium | reverse complement strand
TCCTGCTCCCAATACTGGCTGTTGTATTTGGCCCATCCCTCCGACGTGTCGAGGTGGGCATCGAAGAAGTTCTCGGCACCATCTCGGGCACTCGGCACGAGTGACACGGCGGGCCCGATGGCAATGACGCCGTCCGTGCGCTGAGGATGGTCGGCGGCGAATTGCAGGGCCCACATCGCGCCGCGTGACAGTCCCACCAGGACAGCTCGCTCGGTGTCGGCGGCGTCGAACACTGCGACCATGTCGGCGGCAAATTCTTGATGCGTATAGGCCTCTGCGCCCTCAGGTCTCGACGACAGTCCGGAGCCACGTCCGTCGAACGTGATGACCCGATGGCGCGTGGCCAGCCACGCCACCTGCGCTTTCCAGAACCGCGAAGGGAGAATCGACCACGTCGGCAGCAACGCGATGGTGGTTTCTCCGGAACCGAACTCCTCCCAATGCAACGTCACGCCGCAACGTTCGACCGCACCGGTGCGGTGAGGCTGCACTGCCCTCATGGCTTCTTTCCTTTCCGTGCTGGATGTGCCGCCTCGGCGGCCCGGATCACATCGGCGATGCGCCGCAGGCTGGCTCGAATGGGTAACTGGTTCGGGTCGAATCCCAGCAACAACAGCGCCTCGGAACCGATGAATGCATTGCCAATAAGGGTGGCGATCTCCGCGGGTGTGAACGGGCCGAGGCCCCCGAAGCGCTTCGCTGCTTCCTCGGCGACTTCGGTCAGCAGCGCGAACCAACCCGCCAGCAACCGCTGGGCCGCAGCACCGATCTCGGGTGTGGACCAACCTGCCGCAATCAGCTCCTGTAGAACGCGGACGTAGCCCGAATCGAGGTCCTCTTCCAAAAAATCACACGCCTGTTCGTAACGTCGCGACATCGGTACATCCTCAGCGTACATACGAGCCTGCCGATCGAGACGGCGTTGGTTCTCCGACTCCAGCAACGCCAGCACCATCGCCCCCTTCGAACCGAAGTGGTAATGAACCTGCGACACCGGCACCCCAGCCTGCGACGCCACCTTGCGCGTCGACAAGCCGGCGTAACCGTCGGACAGCAAGCGCTGACGAGCAGCCCCCAAGATGCGGTCAGCGGTGTCTGATTCGGCCGTCAACGTGCGCATGCGTTCCTAGCTTCCGTTCCATTCGGTCGAACGACCGATCGAAGCATCGCGTATCGACCTGTTCCCTGTCAAGAGCGTCCCGGCAACCTGCTGATCGCTCGGGTGGGGCTGCTTGGCGAATCTCCGGTTCGGAACTAACCGAGGGCGCAAGCTCGACTCCCCCGTTCCTCACAGACCTCGACGCAAGTGATCGTCGGCAAAGTTGTCGCGGGAGTCCCGACCCGTCGCGAACCTCGCACCTCGCCGACGGTCACCGCTCCGAGCGCGAACAGCGTGGCCGACCGATCGAGGTGTCGCCTCCGGATGGACGCTGTGTCGGACCGAAGCGTTCAGGTGAAGTCGATTCACACATTTGCCCGGTCACCGGGGGTGTCGCCAACTCGCCTCGCATCGCGTGATCTCAGATATCGGCGAGCACCCGGGGGTCATCTCATGAGATTCGTTCGAGGGTTCGCGTGACCGCCCATTGTTGTGACGTTCCAGCCTCCGTCCTCATAGCGATGAGTGCAACGCTTCGAGCAGCGCGCGGGCACGACCATCGGCGTTTTCCGGGCGCCCGAAGTTCGTCAAGTAGCTGAATCCAACACCGTGTGATGGCCATGCGCCATGCGACGACCCGCCCGCACCGGTGTGTCCGAACGCGTCATCCGGCGGACCGAGCGAGCTAGGGTTCGGGTTGAGCTCGAAGCCTGTTGGCCCGAAGCGCAGCAGCCGGCCACTCAGCGGGTCATCGCCCTGGCTGGCCTGTTGGCGGGCCAGCTGCATCGTGGGGGCACTCACCAGCCCGCCGCCGTCACGGGCCAGGCGCCCGTACAAAGATGCCATCGCCCGGGCGGACGAAACTCCGTTGGCCGCGGGGATCTCCAGCGACAGCACGGCCGGAGTGGCGTAGTCGTCGATAGGCGCGGTCACCAGCCCGTAAACCTTGGCCAGTCGTGGGTCCGGGTCTCGCACCTGGAACGCCGAGAGCTGATAGTCAGGCGAGGAAGTGACATGAGCTACGTGCGCATACAACGGGTCACCGACCGGCATGCCGATGCGGATGTCCAGGCCCAGCGGCCCGGCAATCTCATCGGCAACGAACCGGCCCACGGTGCGGCCGTCGATGCGGCGCACCAACTCACCGCAGAGCCACCCGAACGTGTAGGCGTGATAGCAGGGGCGGCCCAAGTCGACCATGGGCTTCTGGGCCGCCAACAACGCGGCGATATGCTCCGGGTGCTCCAGATCATGATCGGTGATCGGCTCCTCGACACCGGGCAGGCCGCCGGCGTGCGAAGCCAGCATTGCGACGGTGATCTCATGCTTGCCCGCCACGCCGAACTCCGGCCAGTAGCGGGTGACCCGCGCGTCGAGGTTCAGAACCCCGCGGTCAACCAGCAGGAGCAGCGCCGTAGACACCACACCTTTCGTGCCCGAGAACATCACTACCACGGTGTCTTCGTCCCAGGGAGTCCCTGTCTGCTGGTCGGCTACGCCGCCCCACAGGTCCGCGACACGTTCGCCGTCAACCTCTGCGGCGAAGGCCGCTCCGGTGTCGTGGCCACGGGCGAAGCTGGCCTCGAACACGTCACGGACCGCCTCGTAACCCGGCGCAACGGTGCCCTGGACGTGGGTCATGGGCCGAGCGTAGAGCTTTCTCGAGAACGGCGCGCGAAGCCGGGCGCTGCTCGCGGAGAAGTTCCCGGAAAGGCCATGTCCAATGCCGGCGCCCCCTTCCATCTCGCCGTTTCTTCGGAACGCAATACTGCTAGTCGTGGCGTGCGGGCGAACAGGGTGCAGACAGTGAAGGTCACGTTGCGTCGGTGAAGCAACCGGTGTGCTCGTGATCCCGTCGGAGATGCGGCTCGGTCAGGTGAGCGCCTTGCTCGAGCACCCCGGGGCATTCGCCACAGAAAGCGCTGCCATGGCGCTAGCCATCGTCAGCAAGGTTGTCGCGGGAGTTCCGACCCGTCGCGCACCTCCCTGCTGTTGACGATGACCGCTCCCTCGGCGGCCAGCGGGTGACGGTCACTTGTCCCGCCGGACACTTGCCACGTTGCGGTGCGTCGGCGTGCCAGATGCAATGGCGATAACGAACCCGACGTTCTGCGCGGAGCGCCGGCACTGGCGTGGATGCTCATTCGCAACGGACTCGTCCTGAGCGTCCAGGGTGCGTCCGACGACGCCACCAGCCGTTTCGCGAGGGCCTCGACCTCATGAAGAGCGAGGGTGACACGGTCGGACAGGCGTGGGGGCACCTTAAACTCGGACGGGTGTACTTCCTCCTCGACGAGCTCGGACCGGCCCTGGCCGAGTTCGACCTGGCGGCGAAGGACCGCACCGCCCACGATCCGACCACCGTGTCCTACGGACGCGTCGACGCGGAGGCGTGCCGGATCGTCAGCGGTAGCGGAGCAGCTCCGTGCTGTCCGATGCCGTGGACGAACTCTTACGCATGCAGATGATGTCCACGAGCACCCAGGGACTCCTGCTCGCCTGCGCCGCAGCGGTCAGCGGCGCCAGCTATACCGACGCCGCGCCGTACTCGCACTCGCTCTCGAGTGCACCCACCGCAACGGCGGCTTGACCCAGGCGGCCCACGCCGTGGAGTGGGCGGCACAGAGCCTCGTCGCCATGAAGCGGTGGGAACCGGCAGCGCTGCTGTGGGGCTACGTGGTCGTCACCCGCGCCCGTCTCGGCGCAATCGAACCACCGACGTCCATCGACTGCAGGCGCCCCTTGTCACTACCCTCGTCGACCACCTCGGAGACAGGGCGATGCGTGACGTCGAACGGGCAAGCAGCGAGCTCTCCCTTGACGACATCGTCCACCTGGCGTTCCGAGCTCACCGACCGATGA
>JANMYF010000349.1:0-22837 GCA_031381685.1 Acidimicrobiia bacterium | reverse complement strand
CGGAACATCCCGCTGCGCTTGTCCGTCCAGATTCGAAGGGCGGTCTCGCGTCGTTGCTGATCGTGTCGATTGACTCCATCGTCGTTCTCGATCGCGCGAGCGGCTCGGTTCAACGCTCGTGCCAACTCATCTGGTGTGAGGTGATCATGGGTCGCCTTGGTGATGAGCGCCGGCAGTACCATGCGGAATGCTCCCGCATGTTCATCGGCCACAGTTCGCATGACCTTGGCGACCGTGTCGACGTGGGCGCCCTGAAGAACACCGCGGCGAAGAGCCGGGTCGAGACACGGGACGAGGGCGAGCGTTGCCGCCCGCTCGAACACCGCGTTGCCCGCGCGGTTGTGTCGTTGCGTTGCTGCCGCGATGTCCGCCGGAGCAGTCACGGAGAGTTCCTGCAATCGACGGGCTGCATCCACTTCGAGGGCATCGAACATGCCGCGCCATTGCTGAAGCCGCGACAGAAACGCAACAACCGCGGGCTTGTCGACACGAGCGAAGTTCACTCGTTGAAGATCGCCGAAGATCTGTTCTGTGGACCCGATATCCATGGGTCAAGTATCGCGAAGGGGGTATGACAATCCAGCGAGAATCGCGTGCTGTTCTTGAAGAAATCTCAGAAATTCGCAGGTCTCGAAATACAGTATGCGCACATATTATGGCCGCAGCATCACGCACGAGCCTTGTGGCGAGGGAGACCGATCCTGCTAGTCAGGGGAATCGGCGACCGAAACGTACGAGGACCCGAACGGGACGATGAACGACACCGTCTCCACCATGTTGGGGACGATCTCTGCCATGAACTTCTTGAACGGTATCGCGGCCTGGTGCACCTTGAAGGCTTCGAGGTCGACGTACGTCTCGTAGAGGATCACGGAGTCGGCGTCGGCCGGGTCCAACCACACGTCGAAGCGGAGGGTCCCCGGCTCGAGGCGGGAGACTTCAACGTCCCAACGAAGAAACTCGAGAAGGTCAGCCTTCATGCCGGGCTTTGCGTTCAGCTTGGCGATTCCTCCGAACATGGGCGCACCATAGCCGCTTCGTCGGATCGGCGCCCCGGCGGACGCGCGATCACGAGGCTCGGGCGCCGCCCGTTCGGCCATGTGAGAATCGGGCATGGCTTTGCGGGGACCGACAGGGACGGTGACCTTCCTCTTCACCGACATTGAAGGATCCACGGGCCTCTGGCAGGACCATTTCGACGCGATGGCGACCGCCTTGGCGCTCCACGACGGAATCGTCCGTTCGGTCATTGCCGACCATGACGGTTTCGTCTTCGCGACGGGAGGCGATGGGTTCGCCGCGGCCTTCGCTCGAGCGGCCGATGCCGTGGTGGCGGCCGTTGACATTCAGGCCCGACTTGGCGCGGCTAAGTGGCCTCACGGCGCGGCGATCCGTGTGCGGATCGGACTGCATACCGGGGAGGCAGTCGAACGCGAAGGGGACTACTTCGGGCCGGCAGTGAACCGGACGGCCCGATTGATGGCGGCGGCCCACGGAGGACAGGTCGTTGCTTCGTCGGCTACCCAAGAAGTACTCGCCGACCGACTCCCCGAGGGAGTCCGATTCGAACACCTCGGCATGGTTGCGGCGAAAGGTTTCAGCGAGAGTTTGAGCATCTTCGGGGTCGTCGAACTCGGACGCGAACAACGGTTTCCCCCGCTTCGAGGGGCCTCCCCGGCGCGAGGAGCGCAGCCACCAGCACCGGATCTGATCGTCGGCCGATCCAGCGAACTCCGCGAAATAGCCGATCTCCTGTCCGGTCATCGGGTGGTGACGTTGACGGGCGCTGGCGGAGTCGGCAAGACCACGCTGGCGGCGAGCGTTGCCAACACCGTTGCTCACCGTTTTCCCGATGGTGTCTGGTGGGTCGACCTTGCTGCGGTTGGGAGAGGCGAGGCCATCACCGAGGTCGTCGCGAGCATCGTCGGTGTTCGCGATCACTTGGGGATCGGAGTGCTTCACGCACTCGCCACGGCGCTTGCTGACCAGCAAATGCTCCTTGTGCTCGACAACTGCGAGCACGTCCTCGAGGAGGCCACATCGTTGGTTGGCTATCTCATCGGCCGTTGCCCCGACCTGTTCGTCTTGAGCACGAGTCGAATGAGGCTCGGTCTTTCTGCCGAACGGGATCTCCCCATACGACCCCTCGCGACGGACGGCGACAACTCCGTGGCGTTCGAACTCCTCGTGCAGCGAATCGGCCGATCAGATGTCACCAATGACGCCACCGAACAAGCCGGCCTGATCGACATCTGTCGACGGCTCGATGGGCTGCCGCTGGCCCTCGAACTGGCTGCAGCGAGGTGCCGCACGATGTCGCCGAGTGCGGTCGCCAAACGACTCAGCCAACGGATTCGTCTGCCCGAAGCGCAAAATCGCGGCGGTGGTCAACGCTCGACGCTCGAAGGCACCGTCGCATGGTCCTTCGATCTCCTCTCTCCGGTCCAGCAGCGCATCTTCGCGCGTCTATCGGTGTTCGCTGGGGCGTTCTCGCTCGACGCGGCCGAACAGGTCGCAGTCACGACGAATGGTCCGGACCCGGTTGATGAGTATGACGTCGACGATGCCGTCGCCGCTCTCGTCGAACAGTCACTGGTCGAGTTCGACGGGGACCGATATCGGATGCTCGAGACCACCCGGGAGTTCGGGCGGGATCGACTCGCCGAGTTGGGTGAGACCTCGCAGTTGGAGCTGGCGCACATCCACTGGACGCTCGAATTTCTACGACGCGCCCGGTTAGGTATGCGCACTTCGGATGAGCTCTTGTGGATCGATCGTCTCGATACCGAATGGGGCAACGTTCGAGCGGCCTTCCATCGGGCCTTCAGCCGAAACGATCCTTCGCTGTCGAGCGAACTCGTTGTTCTGCTGTTCATCGAAGCAGGCTTTCGTCGGCCCGAGCCCGTGACCTGGATCGTGCAGGCGGCCGAGCGCGACGGCGCACGGCCGCATTCCCATCAACGAGAACTCATTGCCGCGAACGGCTGGCTCAAGTGGGAGCGTGGTGACCCGCACGGTGCGCTCGAAGGCGGCCGCCTGGCGGTCGAGATCGACCCTGAACCGGGCACGGCGCTTGAGCGACTGCCAGAGTGGACACTCGTGGCCGGCCTGTCGTTTACCGGTCGAGGGGCTGAAGCCCGCCGTGTCGTCGAGCAGGCGTTGGCCACGGTGCAAGACGATCCCTATTTGCATGTCATCTGGCTGTACTTGTTCACGCTCGTGTGCGCGACCGATGGACAACCGGAAGCCGGAATCGACGCGTCATTGCGGGCCGAACGCATCGCCACGACACTCGGCAACCCGACCGCGCTCGCCTTCGGCTTGTGGGCTCGCGGAAATACCCTCTTCGCCACTGACCGGTTGCGTCACATCAACTACCTCGAACAATCGCTGGTGTACGGGCGAAAGGCCCGGCTCGTGTTCTTCAACCACGCCCTCGAGGCCGCCTTGCTTGGGGCTCGTCGAGGTGCGATCGAAACGCCAGCGGAGAGCCTCGAGAACGCGATTCGCCAGGCTCGCGAACACGTCCGCACCGGACTCATGTGGTTTGCCTGGACTGCCCTGATCGGAATCGCGGAGTGTCTGAGCGCGCTTGGTCGTCCCCAAGACGCGGCCCTTTGTTGCCACGCCATTGAACGGTCGCCCATCGGAGATCTGGGCAGGACGCGGACAGCGCCGCTTCGAGCAACGTTGGCCGAATCACTCGGCGAACAAGAGATGGCGCGGCTCGCGAAAGAGGCGCACGATCTCGACTTCGCCGCGCTCTTGAATCTTGCCGAGTCGCAACCCTGACCCCAGCTCAAAGCGGTCGCCGCTCCGCTGGCCCTACCGCTTGGCGCGTTCGTCCTCGTAGGCGGCAATGGCGGTGAGCTGGGCACCGAGGGTGGCATCGACCCACCTCGTGCCGGCCCCGCAAACCATGTCGTAGCTCGTCTGCGCTGCCGCGAGGTGTCCGGTGAAGTGCGGCATGACCTGCTCGGCGATGAGCTCGTAGCTGCGGAGCGTCGCCGGGAAATCGGCAAGGTCGGCGCCGAGCGTCATGAAGCAGCCGAATCCACCGGTCTTCTCGATGAGCCGCTCGATCTGCTCGATCGCCATCTCCGGCGTGCCGATCACCATGCGCCCGGATTCGTTGGCGAAGTCCACGAAGTCGTCGTAGTCCGATGGTGGCGGCGGATCGTTCGGATCCCCGATGGGGATGATGTGGCTCAGATAGTTGAACACCCACTGCAGGCCGTAACGGCAGTTCGCTTTCGCCTGCTCGACGGTTTCCGCGATGTGCATCGGACCCATGAGCCGCCACGATGAACGAGGGGCGTCGTGGCCGTTGAGCCGAGCCTCTTCCTGCCAGACGTTGTAGTTGTAGTCGAGCACCGAGAACCCAGCCGGCTCCGTTGCCGCGATCGAGATGAGGCCGGTTCCGTAGCGGCCGGCGAGCTTCGACCCCGACGGCGAGATGCTGCTCGCGACAGCGATGTCGAAGTTCGAATACGGACGGATCTGCAAGACGGCGTTGTCGCACGTGAACCACTGGTTCCGTTCCGTGACCGTCTCCCCCTGGAACAGACGCATCATCACGTCGAATGCGAGTTCCATGATCGGACGCTGCTGCATCGGATCGATGCCGAGCATTGCGGCGTCGGTCGTGAGCTGACCTGGGCCGGCGCCGAACATCATCCGACCGCGGGTCAGGTGATCGAGCATGACGATCCGGTCGGCAAGGATGAACGGGTGGTGATACGGCAGGGAGTTCACACCGGTCCCGAGCTTGATGTTGGTGGTGCGCTGCGCTGCAGCGGCGATGAACACCTCGGGGCTGGCGATCAGCTCGCTTCCTGCGGAGTGATGCTCGCCGATCCAAGCTTCGTGGAAGCCGAGCCGGTCCAGATGTTCGATCAACTGGAGATCGCGATGGAGCGCGAGCGTTGGATTCACTCCCGTCTTGTGCATCGGCGGCAGGAAGATGCCGAAGCGCAGCGGGTCGACGAAGGGCTGGAGCTGGACCATCAGCTCATCGTGGCACAGCGGCCCGGCGACGAGGTTTCGACGACATCGATTTCTCGGTGGCAGGATCACGGCATGTGCCACCCAGGTGAGCTCGGCCGCACGCAGCGCAGCGATATCAGCAAGCCCAGGAGGGTGGACGGGCCGGTGGACGCATGGTGACGTGGCCCCGCGACCGCGCTCTCGACGGTGGCATCGACGAGATCCCGCTGCCGATTCGAACCGGCCGTCTGTGGCTCTGCGGCAAGCATCACATCGGGCCCGATGTCGAGAGGGCACTGAGCGCGGTAGGGGCGTCCGGCATCGTGTGCCTCAACGAACGCCACGAGCTCGACGATCGCTACCCCGCGTACGTCCGATGGCTCGACGAGTCCGGTCCCGAGCGGGTCGTGTGGTTCCCCGTTCCCGACCTCCATGCTCCCGGACTCGACGCCGCGATCGAACTCGTCGCGGCGATCACCGGCCGGCTCACTTCGGGTGAACGGCTCGTCATGCACTGCGGCGCAGGTATCGGTCGAGCCGGAACGATTGGCGCCGCGGTACTGCTGGCCCTGGGAGTGCCACTGGACGACGCGTTGGGCACGATCGCCCGACACCGTCCGATGGCCGGCCCTGAAGCAGGAGCGCAACAGGCGCTTCTCCTGGCCCTAGCCGGTTCGCCGAGGCTGGTGACGTTCAGCGAGCGCTCGGACGGGGCGTCTTCAGCTCAAGCGCCTTGACCGCTTCTATCGTGCACATACCAATCGACAGGCAGTCGAACATCAGGTTCACCTGATCCTCGGCCGACGGCCACGGCATCTCCGGGTGGGCGATGCGCAGCGACACGATGCCGTGCACTTGCGACCACAGCATGACCGACAGCTCGAGAGCCGACGCGGCGGGGCGAATGAGCCCGGCGGCAATGGCGTCGTCGACCGAAGCGACCAGGTTCACCAGTCCCTTCATCTTCGATACGGCCATGTCGAAGGAGTGCGCGTCCACCATGTCGGGGTGCTTGTGGGTGCCCGGGTTCATGAACAGCACCCGGTACTGCCCGGGATTGGCCAGCCCGAAGTGCACGTAGGCGACGGCGCGGGCCATGATCGCACCGAGCGGACCGTCGCCGTCGGCTGCCTTCTCTTCGAGGAAGTCGCCGAAACGGTCAAAGGCCCGCTCGCACACGGCGAGCACAAGGGCGTCCTTGTCCTCGAAGTGGCGGTAGATCGACGGTGCAGTCACCCCGACGGTCTGGCTGATGGCCCGGATCGACACCGCGTCGGCGTCGGCGGTCTCGATGAGGAGCCGCTCGGCGGCGTCGAGGATCTCTTCGCGGAGCCGCTCGCCTTCGCCACGGCGGGCACGAATACGTTTCACCGGGCCACTCGGGCTGGCGAGCGCAGATGGAATCGGCATGGGCAGGGTCCTGAAGGCGAGACGAACGTCACTACCGTAGCGCTGTCACGCCGACTGGACCCTGCAGCCATGTCAATCACACCTCCGTCGCGGCCTCACGCGACCATCACCGGTCGCTCGACCGGCAGGTCAGCGTCGGCCAATGGGGGGAACTCTTCGAGATCGACGTGTTCGCTCAGACCGATCCTCTGCTGGAGGCGACGCAGCGGAGCGGGCGCCCACCAGTTCGCTTCACCGGCGAGGCGCATGAAGGCCGGTACCAACGTGGCCCGGATCACGAACGCGTCGATGAGGACGGCGAGGGCAAGGCCGAGGCCGAACAGTTTGATGAAGCTGATCCCCGAGGTGGCGAAGGCGACGAAGACGATCGCGATGAGCAGAGCTGCTGCCGTCACGATTCGTCCCGTGCGCTCGAGCCCCAAGGCGACCGACTTCGTGTTGTCGCCGGTTCGGTCGTGTTCCTCTTTGATGCGAGACAGCAGGAACACCTCGTAGTCCATGGAGAGTCCGAACGCGATGCAGAACATCAGGATCGGCGTGGTGGCGTCGAGGGTGCCGGTCGCCGTGAAGTCGAGGACGCCCGAGAGGTGACCTTCCTGGAAGATCCAGACCATGGCTCCGAACGTGGCGCTCAGGCTGAGGATGTTGAGCAGCAGCGCCTTGAGGGGGACCAGAAGTCCTCCGAACATCAAGAACAACAGTATGAACGTGACGACGGCGATGATGCCGCCGGCCAAGGGAAGCCGGGCGAACAGCGACGACTTCGAGTCGACCAGTTCGGCGGAGGGACCGCCGACCTTCGTGGCGAACGGAGCGTCGACGGCGCGGATGGCCTTGACCATCGTCGAACCTGCGTCAGAGACCGGTTCGACCTTCGGGACGACCGAGAGCCATGTGCTCGACTCACCGACGAAGCGGGCGCTCGCCGGATTGGCCGGGGCGACCTTCGTTCCCCCGATCCAACTACCGCCCGCGCCGTCGACGCGGGCGACGTCGCGGACCTTTGAGAGCGACGCGGCGTACGTCTCGATGTCGGCGGCACGAGCCTGTGCGTCGACCTCGGGGATGATGACTTCGGCGGCGCCGTTCTCCCGTGAGCCGAAGTCTCTGGCGATGCGATCGAGCGCGGTCCGCGCGGTTGCGCTCTCGGGAAGGACGCGGTGGTCGGAGAGCGACAGGTTCACATGCAGGAACGGAGCACCGAGGAGCAGGAGCGCCAACGAAGCGCCGACGGCAACTCGTCCCGGCCTGCGCATCACGGCCATGGCCAGTCGGTGCCAGAAACCGTCACTTGCTTCACCCGTGGAAACGCGTCGCGGTTTGCGGAACGACAGCGAGTCGACCCGATGTCCGAGCACGGCAAGCAGCGCAGGCAGAACGACGACCGACGACAGCGCGGCGATGGCCGCAACGGCGATACCGGCGTAGGCGAAGCTGCGGAGGAACGCCTGATTGAAGACCAGCAGCGAGGACAGTGAGATCGCGACCGTTGCGGCGGAGAACACGACCGTCCGGCCCGCAGTTCGCATCGTTCGTACCACGGCGTCGGCGACGGGCCATCCGGCCTGAAGCTCCTCTCGGTAGCGCGAGACCATGAACAGCGCATAGTCGATCGCCAAACCGAGACCGAGGGCGGTCGTGAGGTTCAAGGCGAAGATCGAAACGTCGGTGAACGAGTTGATGATCTGCAGAACCGCGAACGTTCCGAGGACCGTAAGTCCACCTACGAAGAGCGGGAGGCCGGCGGCGATGAGCCCTCCGAAGATCAGGACGAGCAGGATCAAGGTGATGGGAAGGGCAATCATCTCGGCCCGCTTGAGGTCGGCCTCGATGGTGGAACCGACTTGGCGAAAGACCTCGGCCTGGCCAGTGACTTCGACGGAAAGGGGAGCGCCGGCTTCTGATCGCGTGAAGCGGGGCGAGAGCTCCTCGATGCGTTCGCGGACGGTGTCCTCGCTCCCGGTGATCCGAGCGAGCACGAGGGCTTCAGCTCCCTTGTTGGACTTCAGCGGCGGCGCCTGCAGCGACCAGTAGCTCGCCGTTCCGGACACCCCGGATTCCCGTTCGAGCTCCTTGGTCAACGCCCGGCCGGCAGCGACGCTGGCGGGGGAATCGACTGACCCATCCTTGGCCGTGACAAGGAGCACCAGATTCGGTGAGCCTGCGCCGAACTGCGTTTCGATGAGTTCCTTGGCGGCGCTCGACTCCGAGGTCGGGTCGTCGAATCCGCCGTTGGAGAGGTTCTTGGCCACCGATCCGCCGAAGGCGCCGGCGAGTGCGGCGAGAGCGATGGCGACCACGAGGACGATGCGTCGCCGGGCGACGATGAGGCGGGCGAAGGACGCGGGCATCGTGGGCCTCAGCGGGCGAGGGCGGTGCGGGTCGACTGGACGCCCGAGGACGCCCCGCGGCGTGAACTCTGGTCGCGGCGAAGGGCCCGGGTGGCGAGACGAGCGCGGCGGACTTCGGCGCCGAAGGTCGCTTCGGCCTCGAGGGTGCGAAAGCGCGCGGCAGCGTCGCGGTGGGTCAAGCCGGTGTGGACGGTGATCGCAGCGCACGTGTCGTGGGTTCGGTAGTCCGAGAACATGGGGAGTCCTTTCGTGGTTCCTCCTCAGATGGAGGAGGTAACATCGTTACTAGAACAAGACTACCGTATCTGTGTCAACGTAACAAACGTCACTTGACGGATCGCATCGCCGCCAATGGCCCCTGGTCGCCCCGGACCGTGCCATCGACGCGGTTCGATGTTGCTGGGCACGAAGTGGAATGATCTCGTCATGAACGACGCGACCGGAGTCGGCCTCACCGAGCTTCTCGACCTCGACCCCCGGGCGGTCTCGTGTCCGCACGACGTCTTCCGGCCGATGCGTGACGCCGCCCCCGTGCACTTCATCGAGGAGACCGGCTGCTACGCGGTCACCCGCTTTGACGACGTCCTCGAGATCGTGCGCGATCCCGTTCGCTTTTCCTCGCGTATGCCGACCGGTCCGCATGCGGGCGCTGCTCTGATGGCTCGTGTCCAGGAGGTTGCCGCGAGTTCGCCCGAGATGGCGGCGATGGTCGGCCAGGCGTTCTCCCGAAGCTCTGCTGTACTGCTCTCCGCGGATCCGCCGGACCATGGCCGTCAGCGGCGCCTCGTGAACACCGCGTTCGGTCCCAAGCGGGTCGGTGCGATGGAGGCAGAGATCGCATCGATCGCGAACGCGTTGATCGACTCCTTCGAGGGTCGCGGTGAGGTCGAGCTCGTCAAGGAGTTCGCCGTCGGCTTGCCGCTCACCGTCATCGCGAAAGCGCTCGGCGTCGAGGACCGAGACCTGGCAACGTTCAAGCAGTGGAGCGATGTGCTTGTCGTACTGGTCGGCAACCACAAGCCGAGCAAGGAGCAGATCGCCGAATACGTGCGGGTCCAGGTCGAGTTCGCCGACTACTTCACGGAGAAGATCGAGCAGCGGCGCGCCGACCCGAAGGACGATCTCATCACCGACGTGGTGCAGTCGCGCATCAAGGAGGCGGACGGGACCGAGACCGAGCTGTCCGTCCCGGAAATGCTCTCGATGTTCGCCCAGTTCCTCGTAGCCGGGAACGAGACCACGACCAAGCTCATCGCGTCGATGATGCGCCTCCTCGTTGACAACCCCTCGGCGATGGCGGCGTTGCGGGCCGACCCGTCTCTCGCAGATCAGACCGTGGACGAGGCGTTGCGCCTCGAAACCCCGGTGCAGGGTCTGTATCGGCAGGCGAACGTGGACACGGAGATCGGCGGGTGTCCGATTCCGCAGGGTTCGCATCTCTGGGTGCTCTACGCCAGCGGAAACCGCGACGAGCGGAAGTTCCCCGAGCCCGACACGATGGATCTCGACCGCGAGAACGCCAAACAGCACCTGGCCTTCAGCCAGGGGCCGCACTACTGCATCGGGGCGACACTCGCCCGAACCGAGGGACGGATCGCCGTGCAGACACTGTTGTCACGACTTGACGACATTGCCTTCGCTCCGGGCCGGAACACGTTCGAATACGAGCCGAGCTACGTGCTCCACGGTCTGCGTGAGCTCTGGCTCACGTTCACCCCGAAGCGCTGACCGGGTCGGATCAGCTGTCGCGGAAAGCCCCGGGTCCGCTCATGAGGCCGCGTCGCCAGCGTCGTGGGGTGAGGGCGATGCCACGGGGATAGTCCTCGAACAGCCAGCGCGCGAAGTTCCGTCGGGTCCAGTCCGTCGATCCGGAGATCGCGACAGCGCCATCGGCGATCATGCGAACGCGCATCATCCGTTCGAGGGTCGACGCCATGCGATGGTCAGGCCCGAGGTGATGGAGCACTTCGCGTCGATAGTCGTCGGCTGCGTCGGCGAAGCCCTGTGTGCGGAGGAGCGCGTCGGCGGCCATCGAACCTGTCTGCAACGCCTGTCCGATTCCTTCGCCGGTGAGGACATCGCACGCCCGAGCGGCATCGCCGACGAACAGGACCCGCCCGTCGGTCAGCGCGGCGTGGTTGGGCGCACAGGGGATCGGCCATGCCCGCGGTGTGCCCTCGAACACCGGGTTCGGGCCGAGTACCGGTTGCAGGTAGTCACGGGTGAGGAGGGTCTCCCAGAGGCCTTTCATCTCCTTGGTCTTCAGGTCGCCCCGACGTTCGACCCCGAACCCAAGGTTCACCCGTCCGTCGGCCAACGGAAAGCACCAGAGGTATCCCGGGATGATGTCGCGGTCGAACCAGACACATAGATCGCGTGACGCGACGGTGTGGACGTTGGCCACGTATTGCCGGTAACCGTGCCATTCGCCGAGATACGGCGTCGTGAGGTCTGCTGGCGATCCCACGTCGAGCAGCTTTCGTGTCGGCGACCACATGCCATCGGCCGCGATCACGTGCTGGGCGTGAACGTCGATCGGCCCGTCAGCTGTTTCGAACACGAGACGCACGGCATCGTGGTGTTGTCGGGCTTCGGTAAGGGAGTGCCCTTCGTGCACCGACGCATCCGCTTTGCGGGCCAACTCGACCAAGGCGGCATCGAGTTCCACCCGAGTTGCGACCGCGGCAAACCGTCCAAGACCACGGGGGAGCGGGAACGTCTTTCGCCGTCCGCTCGGCGGAGTGATCTGGACGTCGTTTACCCACGTCCAACTGGGGATGGTGCCGGGATCGAGCCCGAGCGCATCGAGACGGCGGAGGGCGCCGGCGGTGAGGCCGTCGCCGCAGCACTTGTCGCGCGGGAACGTCGCCTTGTCGAACATGATGACCTCTCGACCGGCACGGGCCAGGGCGATCGCCGCGGCTGAACCGGCAGGGCCGGCGCCGACGACGGCGATTTCGGTTCGAACGGTCGACGACACGTGTATCGACGGTAGTGGACGTTGCGGTGAAGCGGTCAGCTGGGCGGGCCGCCTTCGTGTGTCCTCGGCCACGCCTCTGGGGGCGCGGCTCCTTCGGTGTGGGTCTCTGCGAGAGGATCAAAAGGTGAGGATTCCGTGATGGGAAATGCAGAGCGGCACGACCACACCGTTTCGGGTGCCCCTGACCATCTCGGGCGACACGCCGGCACGGTCGCGCTGGCGTTGGGGGCGCTCGGGATCGTCTACGGCGATCTCGGCACGAGCCCGCTGTATTCGATCCGGGAAGCCTTCAGGAACCAGCATCACCGGCTCGCCGTGGAACGGGTCAACGTGCTCGGTGCGATTTCGATCGTCGTGTGGACGCTGACCGTAATCATCGCCGTCAAATACGTGCTGCTTGTCATGCGGGCCGACAACCATGGTGAAGGCGGAATCCTCGCCCTCACCGCGCTCGTCACGTCACGACATGACTCGGCGGACAAACGTCGCCGGTCGAGTCGCCCCCTCGTGATCCTCGGGCTGTTCGGCACGGCGCTGCTCTTCGGTGACGGAATGATCACTCCGGCGATCAGTGTGATGTCTGCCGTGGAAGGTGCCGAGTTGGTCCATCCCGGCCTCGACCGAGCAGTCGTGCCGATTTCTCTTGCGATCCTCGTGGGTCTGTTTGCCATCCAGCGTTTCGGAACCGGGAACGTCGGGCGAGTCTTCGGCCCCATCATGCTCCTCTGGTTCGGAGTGATGGCTCTCCTCGGTGTGTGGAGCATCGCCCAGACACCGGAGATACTGAACGCGATCAACCCGATTCGCGCCGCTCGCTACTTCGTCACCAACACCACCAAAGGGTTCCTGTCGATGGGCTCGCTCTTCCTCGTCGTGACCGGTGGCGAAGCGCTCTACGCCGACATGGGCCATTTCGGACGCAAGCCGATCACCATCGGGTGGTTCGGGCTCGTCATGCCGTCGCTCCTCGTGACCTACCTCGGCATCGGAGGACTTCTCCTCCGCGACCCGACGGCGATCGAGAGCCCCTTCTTCCTGCTGGCCCCTGATTCGATGAGACTGCCGCTGGTCCTGCTGGCCACGGCGGCCACGATCATCGCCTCCCAAGCGTTGATCTCCGGCGTGTTCTCCATCACCTACCAGGCCATCCAACTGGGGTATGCGCCTCGGACGAGGGTCGTCTACACGTCGTCGACGTCACACGGCCAGATCTATCTGCCGTTTGTGAATTGGTCGCTCATGGTCGCGTGCCTGGGACTCGTCCTTGCGTTCGGCTCATCGGCCGCGATGGCGGCCGCCTTCGGGCTTTCCGTCACCGGCACGATGTTCATCACCACGATCCTGTTCGCTGCCTACGCCCAGATGCATTGGGGCTGGTCTCGCGGCGTCGTCTGGTCCGTCGGCGGCTTCATTCTGCTCATCGAAGGCGCCTTCCTCGTCGCCAACCTGTTCAAGATCCCCGAAGGTGGTTGGTTTCCTCTCGTCGTCGGGGTCGTCATCTTCTCGTTGCTGACCACCTGGAAGACCGGACGCGCACTTGTCCACGCTCGACTGCGCGTCAGCCGCACGACGCTCGACCACCTCGCCGCGAGCATCAGTGAGCAACCCGAGTCGGCGCTTCGGCGCGTCGATGGAACGGGCGTTTACTTCTTCTCGCAACGGGGCCTGGTGCCGACGAGCCTGATCGCCAACATGCGGGCCAATGGCCTGCTGCATTCATCGGTGTACGTGGTCACAGTGGAAACCGATGATCGACCGGTGGTGCTCCCGGCCCGGCGGGCCGAGGTCGTGAGGCACGCGGGCGGGATCTCCGAGGTCGTTCTCCACTACGGATTCATGGAACGCACTCCGGTCGCACGTGACCTCGAACTTCACCTCTCGATCGATCCGGCAAGCACGTACTACTTCCTCGGGCGAGAGACCGTGCAGCCCTCCGACCGTCATGGCATGGCTCCGTGGCGCGAGCATCTGTTTGCGCTGATGAACCGCAACGCCGCCGACGTTGGCGCGTACTTCGAACTGCCACCCGACCGAACGATCGATATCGGCTCTCGGGTGGACATCTAGTGTCCCGAAATCGCAAGTCTGCTGCGGAATTCTCGGCCAGATTCCGCCGTGGCGGCGTCCTCGTCGTTGCGGTTGGACAAGGCAGGCGCTGCCTCCTGCGTCCTTGCCACAACGAAATCTGACTCGCGAATTCCGCGAGCCACTTACGATTCGGGACACTAGCGGCGATCTCGGGGAAGTCGTCCCTGGCTCGGCGGTCCGGTGTCGGCGCCGGCCGGCCGCTTCTTTCGGCGGTCTGGTCCTCAACCTGAGCGGAACGGGCGCCGAAGAACTACCTGTGGTGAATCCCCAGCGTCGGAAAACACCTGCGAAGGCGCTCCCGAAGCGTCCGGCGCCGTCCTACGTCACCGAGCGGATCCGTTTGGCCGAGGACGAGGTCGGGGGCCGAACCAAAACGACGTTCACCCTCATCATCCCGATGTTCCGGGAAGCGGATCGCATCACGCAGTCCCTCGTGGCCTTGCACGAAGCCGGCCTCGATGGTTTTGAATTGCTCCTCGTCGATGACGGATCGAACGATGAAACCGTGAACGTCGCGACTGCCTGCCTCACCGAACTCGGGCTGCGTGATTCGTCGGTGCTCGCCTTGCACTCGAATCGGGGCAAAGGCGGCGCCGTGCGGGCGGGGATCCTCAACGCCACCACTCCCTACGTCGGCTTCGTTGACGCCGACCTGTCGCTCGACCCCCTTGAGATCCGCCGAGCGCTGAACCGACTCCACCTCACCCGCGGGGACATCGTCGTCGGCGAGCGCGTCGTCGACCCGTCGAGGCAACCCCGCCTGCGGCGCTTCGCCTCGATCGTCTTCCGCCGTCTGACCGAGCTCGTCGCCCCCACCGGGGTCCGCGATCCGCAGTGCGCGTTGAAAGTGTTCCGTCGCGACGTCGCGGTGGCGATCTTCGAGGCCCTCGACACGGACGGCTACTCCTTCGATGTCGAGGTGCTCATGCGGGCCCGGGCGGCGGGATACTCCATCGACGAGATGGCCGTCCGCTGGACCCACCAGCCGGGATCGAAGGTTCGCCCGGTTCGCGACTCACTCCGGATGATGGTCGAAGTGCGTCGGATCGGCCGTATCGTCCGTCCTCTGCGCTGACCGTTCGTCATTCGCTTCGCCGACGGCTCGGCCGGATGTCGTGTGCAGCGTCGCCGTTACGGAAGCTTTACGAGGAGCACCGCTTGTCGATCCTCGTACGCTACCCGCCATGAAGTCGTACGCGCACGTAGCTTTGTGACGAGGGGTGCGTCGGGCCGTCCGAGGACGGAACGAACGTCGGCGTTCTCGATGTCCTTCTCCCAGCCGACCCTCGTGTTCCAGGTGGCGACGTAACGATCGACGAAGGCGTCACCGTACATGTCGGGCCGGCCATCGATGCCGACGGGCTGCTTCAGCGACCACAAGAGGAACCCGCCCCAGTCGTACTGGTTGTACAGGTTGGTCGTCGGATTCGCTCGAAGGTAGCGCGATGCCGCCACGGGGAACTCGTTGGCCTGGGCATTGGCCGTCGCCTGTGGAGCCAGGTTCACCAGCCCCAAGGCTCCAATGCCGATCGCGCTGAGCAGTGCCGCCATCGGGAGAACCGCCGAAACGGCGCTCGGCGCCGAAGACGGTGAACGACCGTTGGCCACGTTCTTGGCCCGAACCGCGCCCGCTGCAGACGTGAGCGACAGAGCGAGAAACGGTGCGGCGAAGAACGAGAACTGGGTGATGTTGCGGACGGACTGGACCCCGAGTGCGCCGTAGATCGCCATGCCGACCACGGCATAGATCGGCATCGAACGGCGCATCTTCCACGCCCCGATGGCAGCGAGAGCGAGAAGTGCGAAGAACGGCCACCACTGCAGGCGGGCGAACGTCGGGGAGAACCACTCCTCGATGTAGCGCGTCGATGCGTTGTCGCCAAGGTAAGAGAACGGGTAGAGGAACCCGTCGATGCCATTCGGGTTCACGAGGGAGATTGCGATCGTGGCGACCAGGGCGAGGAGGCCGTGCCGAAGGAGGTCCGATGAAACCGCGTCGGCGCCGCTACGCAATGCCGGGAGGACCCGTGCAGCGACACGCTCGGCGACAAGCCCGCAGACGAACAGCAGGAGGGAAGCGATCCCGAACATGTAGCCGCCATGCGCGTTGCACCAGACGAGCATGATCGGGACGCACCACCACAGCAGCTTCGGCCGGCCCTGCCAGGCGCGTACGAAGAGATCGGCGTAGATCGCCCCGAAGAGGAGCGACAGCATCTGCGGTCGCGCCCCCCACGTGTGCAGACACGACAGCGCAGCGAGGAGCGTGACGGCGTTCGTCCAACCGGTGCCGGCTCCGAGTCGACGGCACGTTCCGGCCACGATTGCCCAGGAGGCGGTGATCGTGACGACGGCGTATGCCACGAGCGCGGGCCAGCGTCCGACGGCGTGAAGCAGGCCGAAGAGGATCTCGGTGAGCCACTCGTGGGCGATCCATTTCCGCCCGGGAGCGGTCCACGAAAACGGGTCCGACTTCGGGATCTCGCGGGTCTTCAGGATCAACTTGCCGGTGGCGAGATGCCAGAACGAGTCCGGATCGACGACGGGGTCGGCGGCGGCCGACGCGATGGCCGTGAGGACGAGCACGCGTCCGGCCGTCGCCGGTCGGACCTTGGTCAGCCAACCGGGCGTCGCCGGGACGGCGCGAGGCGATGGAGTGGCGGCGGGGGCAACGGACGTCACGTACTGAACATCGGTTCAGCGGGCCCAAACCTTGAGCCGGACCGTGCGGCGGCCGGCGGGGCTCCATCGCCGGCAAACCAGTGTCTCATCGCCCGCTGACTCCTTTCTTGGCATCGAAAGGGCAGCAAATGGCCGTAGTGGGCGATGAGCATGCCCGTTGCGGCGTTCTGGCGCCGTTGGGCGAACCCTATGGGCCGGAGCGGGTCGCCGGAGAACCGCTCTCGGCGTAGGACGACAGCAGAGCGAAGAGATCGTCTGGCACCTCCACCCCCGATTCCTCTGCGAGGGCCCGATTCGCGACCCGCCGATCCCCGGGCAGGCGGACTCCCGGTTGTGCGGTCATCGCCACGAGCTCCTCTTCGACCCGCTCGGCAAAGCCCGGACCGGCGGTTGCCGAGGGATCGACCACGAGGAACGTCTGGCCCACGTCGGGCGGTCCTCCGGCGTTGTCGCCGAAGCCGGACGCCTCGAACGAGAACGACGACCCGGTCAGACCGCCGGCGAGGAGATCCACGAGCAGTGCCAGCGCGGACCCCTTGTGGCCGCCCGACGGCGCAATGGTTCCGGCCAGTCCCGCGGCGGCGTCGGTCGTCGGCTCACCAGCGGGGTCGAGCGCCCACCCGAGCGGAATCGGGCGCCCGGAAGCTGCCGCGTCGTTGACGGTGACCCACGCAACGGCCGAGGACGAGAGGTCGGCAACCAGCGCGGGACCGTCCACCCGCGGCACCCCCCAGGCGATCGGGTTGGTGCCGAAGAAGGGAGCCTTGCCGCCCCAGGGAGCCATGGTGGACGACGAGTTGGCGAACATCAGGGCGACGAGGCCTTCGTCGGCGAGCCGTTCGACGAACCAGCCGAGGATGCCGGCCGAGTAGGAGTGCGAGATGGTCAGCAGGCCGATGCCGAGCGAGCGGGCGACCTCGCCGACGATGGGCGCGCCGAGTTCGAACGCCGGGTGGGCAAATCCGTGTCGTGCGTCGACGGCGACAACGGCAGGTCGGGGCCGCTCGAGGGTCGGGACGGCATGGCCCACGACCTTGCCGCACGCGAGATGGTCGGCATAGGTCGGCAGGTAGCCGAGCGCCACGTTGCGAATGCCGTCGGCCTCTCCGTCGCGGACGCTGCGGGCGGTCGCGTCGGCCTGGAGGGGCGAGGCGCCGCTTGCCAGGAGCACGCGGTGAGCCAGCGTCTCGACATCATCGAGCGAAAGAATGACGGTCACGCCCGAAGTTTTCCAGGTGATGGCGACACGGGCGACCGGCTCACTTCGCTCGAGCGCCGCGACTTCGACTAACACAGAGCCCGCCATGGGAGAGCTGCGCCAGACCATCGTCACCCTCGACCTCGAGGGAGTCCTCGTTCCGGAGATCTGGATCGCCGTAGCCGAGCGAACCGGGATTGCGGAGCTACGTCGCACCACCCGCGACGAGCCCGACTACGACGTGCTGATGAACTACCGGATCGATCTGCTTACCAAGCACGGGCTCACGATGTCGCTGATCCAGGACGTGATCGCCGGACTTGCCCCCCTTCCCGGTGCCGTCGAGTTCCTCGATGAGCTCCGTGGTCGCACGCAGGTCGTCCTCTTGTCCGACACGTTCGAGCAGTTCGCCGAGCCGCTCATGCGCCAGCTCGGCATGCCGACGATCCTGTGCCACCGCCTCATCGTGGAGAACGACCGCATCACCGGGTACCGGCTGCGCATGCCCGATCCCAAGCGCGCCGCCGTTCACGGGTTCCAGGCGCTCAACTACCGGGTGATCGCCGCCGGCGATTCGTACAACGACACCTCCATGCTCCTGGCGGCGGAAGCCGGGTTCCTGTTCCACTCGCCACCGAATGTCCAGGCGCAGTTCCCCCAGCTCCCGGCCCTCGACACCTTCCCTGAGCTGCTGGACCGGATCACCGCAGCACTGAGCTGATACCCACCGGCGGCGGCTCTGCAGCTGCCGCCGAAATTCACCGGACTGCACGGTCGGAGCCTTTGCTACGCTCGTCCTCAGTTCGTCGGGCCAGCGTTGTCCCGAGGAGCGAATCCTGTGTTGTTGCCGTTGGTGACGTCCTTCTTCGAACGGGCGTCGTCCGATTTCACCACTCATTCGTCCTCGGAAAGGTTGTGCTCATGGCTGGAACGCCCGTCTCGCTCACCCGCAAGCCCGCATCAGCGAACGCTGCCGCCGGAGTCAGAGCATCGGCCGACGTGATGTTGCCGTTCACGGACTTCCCGGCCAAGCAGGGCCTCTACGACCCTCGTTTCGAGAAGGACGCCTGCGGTGTCGGTTTCGTTGCCCACATCAAGGGTGTGAAATCGAACGGGGTCGTACGCCAGGGCATCGAGGCCCTGAAGAACATGGAGCACCGTGGCGCCGCGGGAGCTGAGCCGAACTCCGGCGACGGTGCCGGCATCCTCGTCCAGACTCCGGACCGGTTCTTCCGGGCAGTTCTCGCCGATCTCGGCCACACCCTCCCCGAATTCGGTCGATACGCCGCCGGCATGGTGTTCCTCCCCATCGACCCGGTGGAGGCCGACGCGGCCGCTCGTGCCATCGACGCCATCGCCGCCGAAGAAGGCATGCGCACCGTCGCGTGGCGCACCGTGCCGACCGACGCATCCATGCTCGGCCCGACGGCGCATGCGGTGATGCCGACCTTCCGCCAGGTGTTCCTCGCCGGCAACGACCCCTATCTGAATGACATGAACCTCGAGCGCCGCGCCTACGTAGTTCGTAAGCGCGCAGAGAATGAGGTGCCCGGCATCTACATTCCGAGCCTCAGCTACCGCACGCACATCTACAAGGGCATGCTGACGACGGAGCAGCTCGACGAGTTCTTCCTCGACCTCACCGACGAGCGGATCGAATCGTCGATCGCGCTCGTACATTCACGGTTCTCGACCAACACGTTCCCGAGCTGGCCGCTCAGCCATCCGTATCGCTATATCGCCCACAACGGCGAGATCAACACGGTGCAGGGCAACCGCAACTGGATGCGTGCTCGCGAAGCGCTGCTGGCGAGCGATCTGATCCCCGGTGATCTGGAGCGGCTGTTTCCGATCATTCTCCCCGGAGGATCCGACTCCGCGAGCTTCGACAACGTTCTCGAGCTGCTCCACCTCGGTGGCCGGCCGCTGCACCACGCCATGCTCATGATGATCCCCGAGGCGTGGGAGAACCACAACTCGATGTCGCCGGCGAAGAAGGCCTTCTACCGCTTCCACGCGTCGCTGATGGAGGCATGGGACGGACCCGCTGACGTCGCCTTCACGGATGGAACGGTCGTCGGTGCGGTGCTCGATCGCAACGGTCTGCGCCCGAGCCGGATCTGGATCACCAGCGACAACCTCGTGATCATGGCCAGTGAAGTCGGTGTGCTCGACATCGACCCCTCGAAGGTCGTGAAGAAGATGCGCCTTCAGCCGGGCCGGATGTTCCTCATCGATACCGCTGCGGGCCGCATCATCGACGACGAGGAGCTGAAGGAATCGCTGGCCGGCGAGCATCCCTACGCCGATTGGCTCCATGCCGGACTTCTCGATCTCGCGGACCTGCCCGACCGGGAGAAGCCGGTGTACCCGCACGAGTCGGTGCTGCGCCGTCAGCTCACGTTCGGCTACACCCAGGAAGACCTGAACATCCTCGTCAAGCCGATGGCCAAGTCCGGCCTCGAGGCCCTGGGATCCATGGGCACCGACACGCCGATCGCCGTTCTCTCGAAGCGTCCTCGGCTGCTCTTCGACTACTTCCAGCAGCTGTTCGCCCAGGTGACGAACCCGCCGCTCGACGCGATCCGCGAGGAGCTCGTCACGAGCCTCGGCTCGTCCATCGGGCCGGAGGGGAACCTCCTCAACCCCGGCCCCGCTTCGTGCCGACAGATCTCGCTGACCTCGCCGATCATCGGCAACGTCGAACTGGCGAAGCTGATGCACGTCAACGACGACGGCAACCTTCCCGGCTACCGACCCCACGTCGTGAAGGGCCTCTACAAAGTGGCCGGCGGCGGAGTCTCGCTGTCGCAGCGTCTCGACGAAATCTGCGGCGAGGTCTCCGTGGCGATTGCCGAGGGCGCCAAGATCGTGATTCTCTCGGACCGCGACTCGTCACTGGAGCTGGCGCCGATCCCCTCACTGCTTCTCACCGGAGCGGTGCACCATCACCTCATCCGCGAGAAGTCGCGCACGCGTGTCAGCCTCATCGTGGAGACCGGTGATTGCCGGGAGGTGCACCACGCGTGCCTGCTCGTCGGATACGGGGCGAGCGCGATCAATCCCTACCTCGCGTTCGAATCCATCGAGGACATGATCCGCGAAGGCGACTTCGACGCCGACCCCCGCAAAGCGGTGAAGAACTACATCAAGGCCATGGGCAAGGGCGTCCTGAAGGTCATGTCCAAGATGGGCATCTCCACCGTTTCGTCTTACATGGGTGCACAGGTCTTCGAGGCGATCGGCCTCCGGAACGACGTCATCGATCGGTACTTCACGGGAACCGTGTCGCGGCTCGGCGGGATCGGCCTGGACGAGATCGCGTCGGAGATCGGCTCGCGTCACGCCACGGCCTACCCGGACCGTTCGACGACTCGTGCCCATCGCTCCCTCGACTGGGGCGGCGAGTACCAGTGGCGCCGCGAGGGAGAGTTCCATCTCTTCAACCCCGAAACTGTGTTCAAGCTCCAGCACGCCACGCGTGCCAAGCGCTACGACATCTTCAAGGAGTACACCTCGTTGGTGAACAACCAGTCCGCGAACCTGGCAACACTGCGGGGGCTGTTCCGGATCAAGTCGGCCGAGGAGATTGGTCGCACCCCGATCCCGATCGACGAAGTCGAGTCGATCGAGACGATCATCAAGCGCTTTTCCACCGGCGCCATGAGCTACGGCTCCATCAGCGCCGAGGCCCACGAAACCCTGGCGATCGCCATGAACCGGATCGGCGGAAAGTCGAACACCGGTGAGGGCGGCGAGGACCCGGAGCGCTTTGTGCCGATGGCGAACGGTGACTCGAAGCGCAGCGCCATCAAGCAGGTGGCGTCAGGTCGTTTCGGCGTGACCAGCGAGTACCTGGTGAACGCCGATGACCTCCAGATCAAGATGGCCCAGGGTGCCAAACCCGGCGAAGGCGGACAGCTGCCCGGCCACAAGGTGTATCCCTGGATCGCCAAGACCCGGCACTCCACACCGGGCGTCGGCCTCATCTCGCCGCCGCCGCACCACGACATCTATTCGATCGAAGACCTCGCTCAGCTCATCCACGACCTGAAGAACTCCAACGATCGGGCCCGTGTCCACGTGAAGCTCGTGGCCGAGGTCGGGGTCGGTACGGTCGCTGCGGGTGTCTCCAAGGCCCATGCCGACGTGGTGCTCATCAGCGGTCACGACGGAGGCACCGGCGCCTCGCCCCTCACGTCGCTCAAGCACGCGGGTGCGCCATGGGAGCTCGGCCTGGCCGAGACCCAGCAGACGTTGATCCTGAACGGTCTGCGCGACCGCATCGTCGTGCAGTGTGACGGACAGCTGAAGACCGGTCGCGATGTGCTCATCGCCGCTCTTCTCGGCGCGGAGGAGTTCGGCTTTGCCACGGCGCCGCTCGTCGTCAGCGGCTGCATCATGATGCGCGTGTGCCACCTCGACACGTGCCCGGTCGGCGTCGCCACCCAGAATCCGAAGCTCCGGGCGAAGTTCTCGGGCAAGCCGGAATTCGTCGTGAACTTCTTCGAGTACATCGCCGAGGAAGTCCGGGAGTTGCTTGCCTCGCTCGGCTTCCGGACGATGCAGGAACTCATCGGCCACGTCGATGTGATCGACACGGATGCCGCTCTTTCCCACTGGAAGGCATCAGGCCTCGATCTCGCCCCGATCCTGGCCAAGGTCGAGAACCGCTACGGATCGTCGTTGCACTGCACCTCGTCGCAGGACCACGGGCTCGATCGTGCGCTCGACAAGACCTTGATCGAGCACTGCAAGCCGGCGCTCGAGGATGCCCGTCCGGTCAGCCTGGACATGCCGATCCGCAACGTCAATCGCACCGTCGGCACCATGCTCGGGGCCGAGGTGACACGGCGCTACGGCGGCGACGGGCTACCCGACAACACCATCTCGGTGAGCTTCACCGGCTCGGCCGGGAACAGCTTCGGAGCGTTCGTGCCAACGGGGATCACGCTTCGCGTCTAAGGCGACGCGAACGACTACGTCGGTAAAGGACTGTCGGGTGGCCGGATCATCCTGCGTCCGTCGCAGGACGCGCCGATCGCCTTCCGGTCACACCAGAACATCATCGCCGGCAACGTCATCCTCTACGGCGCCACCGCTGGCGAGGCGTACATCGCCGGCGTCGTCGGAGAGCGCTTC
>JANMYF010000360.1:0-12655 GCA_031381685.1 Acidimicrobiia bacterium | reverse complement strand
GTACGACCCGGGCGTTCCGAGAACCGTTTTGTCGAGGAGTGCCGGGCCATCGGGATGGACCTCGAGTTCGGCGTCGTAGACCGTCCCGTAGGGATGCACCGCGGCAGCACCCCGGACCACCGAGATGGTGAATGCAACGGGTGCGAGCGCCCAGCCGAGCAGCGTTCCCACGACCCGTTCGGTCGGTGACGTTCTCATGGACGACGACAGCGTTCGTCGGATTGTCGGTCGCACGTTCTTCATTCGTCTCCTCGGGCTTTTCGTCCGGTCTTGTCGAGTGGTCGAGGGCTCGATCGGTGCGCTCGCAAGAAGGGCCAGTGACTGCATCGAGGGCACCCAGAGATACTCACCGCCCTTGGTCACGACTGCTTGGATGAGCGGGCTGGCGAACTTCGGCGGTGAGCCCGGGATGGTGAACTTGCGGCCCTCCAGTGCGCTCCCGACGAACGGATCGGGATCGTGTCCGACGTTCACTCCGTCGCCGTCATTGCACCAGTGGGCTTGGATGAACTCGTACTGACGCTCGATGTCGGCCATGTACGCCGCAAAGAAGATTCCCCGGTCCTGGCCGTCGTCGGGCGCACCGGCCGCCAACGCCTTCCCGTAGGTCATGCCTCGCCGGATGATGCGCTGGCGCACGGACAACTCGTCGTCGAAGCCGAGACCGAGACGGGGATTCGTTCGTCGGATGTGTGCCCCGGGGGGGCAGCGCAGACCATCGGGATCGTCGGAGTAATCGAACGCATTGACCCGATCGGGGTCGTTGGCCAAAGCCGGATCGGGGCGATCCGGAGCGAGCGCGAGCGGCGAACCGTCGGACCACCGGCCGACGAGCTTGGCCCGGAGCAACTCCTCGTCCATCGCAAGGTGTGCCGCCTGCGCGGCCGTCCACGTTCGGAACGTCGCAGCGTCCTCGTGCAACTTGCGCCACACCAGGAACGTGCCGTTCAGGGTGAACGGCTCCGATGGTCCGGGGGACGGATGGCCGTCGGCATCGACGTGGCCGTGGAAGATCTCGCCGATGGGAAGCCCCAGCCACTGATGGAACACGTCGAGCTGCCCCTGCCCGCGTCGGGCGTCGTCGGTACCCTGCATTGCCGGCTGGCCGACACCGTCGACGAATCCGAAATGCTCTTTCCGGTCGGGTAGGCGCGAACCCCTCTGCGCGCTTACGATCGTGGCCCCGAAGTGGATCAGGCGCTGCCGGAGGTCATCGAGGGCTCGTTCGAGTTCGGCGTCGTCGGCCGCCTGGATCTCGAACAGCGCGTGCGCCTCGCCGGTGCCGAGACCCGCATCCCAGTGCTGTGGTTCGGATGGGCCGACGTCGCCCAGCAGGCTCGCCCGGGCACGCATGCCGTCGCGGAAGGCCTTGGGGAAGGAGTCGAGCACGTCTGCGGGGACCGCGAGCGCAGCGAGTCCGCCGTGCGTGAAGGCGATGTTCAGCGTCGAGGTCGGTTTGGTGTCCCAACGTCGTGCGCTCGTGACGAACGGGAGAACCTCATCGAGAAGGTCGCGCGCATCGGCCGGCGAGCCGAAGCGAACGAAGAGTGGCGCCGAGACGGCGAGGTTGTAGCCCCGCAGGATGTTGCCCTGGATGTCACCGGGGAACACTCCCACCGACACCGGCCGCTGGATGAGTTTGCGAAGTGCGCGTATCATTTGATGAAGGTGCTGCGGAAGCGGGCCGACAGGTCAGCAGCAGCCAGGCCTTGGGTGCTGACAGCGAATCGTTCGACGTGTTCGCGCAGTTGGAGCGCCTTCTTCATCCGGGTGACGTCGGTCTTCCATGTTGCAAAGGTGAGCCACGGCTTGACCCGCTGCTGCAGAAGCCAGGGAATGGCACCCTCCGGGCCCGGCCAGCCAGCGCAGTGGGACCAGATCCGATCGGCATCCGGTCCGAGGACGCTCAGAAGGTGTTCGAGCCATTCGGCCGGTGGTGAGTCGATGACCGCCGAGCACATCAGCATCGGATGGGGGAGCCCGCCTGAACGGAGCGATGGTGGATCGGTCCGGGTCAGCGGATCGGTCCGGACGACGGTGAACCGACCGTTGTGCGTTCCCGGCACCGACGCGAACGGGCTGTGCTCGACCGAAAGTGACGCAACGAAGGAACGGAGTTCGTCATCATGTCCGTGGAGCACGGCCGAGAGGATGCTGAGGTGGCTGATCACTACAGATCTCCCTGTCGGACGTTGAGGAAGGCGAGCCAGGCCTGCTGGAACTCCTCCGCCGACACCGCGTCCGGCGAGGGCAGCTGGGCAAACGCCTCTTCCACCCGGAGGGATCGTCCGACGTCTCTCGTGGTCGCGTTCGGATAGGCGCACCAGTAATGCGTTGTTTCGTAGACGTTGTCGAGCGTCCACTGGTGGAACGGACCCGGAGGGCTGATGTCGGGAAACCGGTCGGTGGGGAGCCACGCCGCACGTTGACGCCACGGGATGATGCGCGTGAAGGTGTCCATGTAGCGGAAGACGTCGCCGTCGTAGTTGCTCTCGAACCAGAGAACAGGGCGGGACAGCCGACGCCGCACGCCGCTCTGGTCGGGCGCGTGGGTCAGAACCATCCAATGGCAGAAGTGGATGAACTGCTGCTTCTTGATCGGGTTGGTGACATAGGCGAGATGGCGTGAACCGAAGAAGAGCAGCCGGAACCATGCGGTGCCGAGCCGCCGAATGCGCACGACGATGGAAACGGCGCTGGCCTGCCCATGCTGATCACTCATGCATGCTCCGCCGGTCGCGCCGCCGTGAGGGCAAGGAGTTTGTCGGCCTGCCGGAGGATGGACGCGAGTCCCATCGTCGATGCTTCGTTCTTCACTCGCTCGAGTTCCCCGATCGCCGCAGCAACATCGCCCTCGTGACCTCGAGCGAGACGAAGGCGAGCCTGCGTGAGGACGGTCCTGACTTCCGACACACGAGCGCCGACGCGTCGGCTCTGTTCGAGTGCTTCGTCGCAGTCACGTTGGGATTGATCGAGTCGACCGCAGGCGAGCGCCAGTCCGGCTAGCGATTCGGTGACAAGGCCGTTGGTCGACACCGTGGTCGCATTGGCACGTCCCCGCCAGGGCGTGAGCATCTCGTAGAGCAGGTGCGCCCCACGAGCATCGTCGAGCTCGATGGCCAGAGAGGCGAACAGCGAGATCGTCATGAGCCAGACCGGGCTCACGGAGTGCTCGGCGAATCCCGTGGCCACTTCATGTGCAAGGACAGCCCGGGCGTCGTCGAACCGCCCGGCGTCGCTGTACGCGAGTCCGAGAAAAGCCCGGAACCCGGTGATGTTCGGATTGTCTCGCACGGTCCGTTCGATCATCGGAAGGAGGGAGCCGAGCGCGCCCGTGTCCCAGTACATGTCGGCGATCTGGGCGACGTAGACCGCAACTGCATCTGGCTGGCCGTCGGCGATGGCGATCTCGCGGGCTTCGGTGGCGGTGGTCAACGCGAGTGGGATATCACCTCGAACGTGGGCGAGACACGCCTGGAGGATCAGCCGGTTCCACCGCACGTAGGGACTCAGACTGGCGACTTCATCGAGGATACGAAGTGCGTCGTCGATCTGATCGAACATCGCCGCTTCGATCTTCACCCGGATCTGGCGCACCGCGGCGATGCCGAGCAGCACGGGGTCTCCGAGCCGCATGGCGAGGGCGAACAGCTCGTCGGTGTCGGTGAGCCGACGGTCCAGGGTCGTCGGCTGGCGGGTGGCCTCGGTGGTGAGGGTGAGGACCTTGAGGAGCGTGACATCGTCGCCCAGGCGCCGTGCGCAGGCGACCGCGTCGTCGGCGAGCGCAATGCGCCGAGCGGCATCGTCGGACTGGGAAAGCTCGATCGACAGCGTGGCCAGAAGGCACGCCCGCGCGGGACTGTCGTGCGATCCGACGACGTCGAGTGCGCGTTCGAGAACCGCCACCCGCTCTTCGTCGACTACACCGCTGGCACTGGTGCCTCCGCGGTTGTTGGCGAGGGCGGCCCGGACGAGCGCGTCGTTGTCCCCGAGACGTTGCGCAAGGGCAGCTGCGTCGAGCAACGTGCGGCGGAACGCATCACCGCCCGCCCATCGCTGGGCGTCGCCGAGAGCAACGAGGATCTGCAAGCGCCCCCGCTCGTCGTCGCCGGACGCATCAAGGGCACGCCGGAACCACCGCGTCGCCTCATCAGGAGCAAGGCCGGCCATTGCCGCTTCCCCGGCCCGGTGGGACCAGAACGCGATCTTCGCCGACTCATCGCGTCCGGTCGACGACCAATGGTCGGCCAGGACCGCCGCCGGCGCCCGCTCGCCGAGTTCGGACTCGATCGCTTCGGCCAGGTGCCGGTGGTAGAGCCCGCGACGGGTGGCGCCGAGCTCGTCGTACACGGTCAATCTGACGAGTGCGTGGGCGAACTCGAACTGGCCGACCGTCACCTCGCGGACCAGACCCGACGCGGCGGCCGATTCGACGGCGTCGAGGACGTCGATCTCCGGTCGACCAACGACCGACGCGAGCAGCTTGGTGTCGAACTTCCGTCCGGCCACGGACGCGACCCCGAGCACCCGCTGCGCCTCATCGGGAAGCCGGCCCACGCGCTGTTGCAGCACCGAACGCACCGTTCCGGGAACCGCGACGCGATCCAGGTCGACCTTCACCGCCCACGTCCCTTCGTCGTTGCCGATGACCCCGGTGTCGGCGAAATGGCGGAGCAGCTCGGTGGCGAAGAAGGCGTTCCCGCCGGTCTGGTCGAGCAGATACTTCGTGAATGCGCTCCCATTCGCGATGCGATGGCCGGCCCGCTGTTCGAGCAACGCCAGGAGGTCGCTCTCGTCGAGCCCCTCGACGCTGAGGTCCGTGAACCGCGGCGAGGACGCCAGATCGAGGAGCGCATCACCGAGATCACGCTGATCGGCGCTGCCGGACCGATAGGTGCCGAGGATCATCACCGGCGTGGTGGGGCTGAGCCGGGCGAGTCGACGAACCAGGAGCAGAGCGTTGCGGTCCGCCCACTGCAGGTCTTCGAGCACAATCATCAGCGGACGATCAGCGGCGGCGCGTTCGACGAGATCGGCGGCGGCTTCGATGAGCAACTGCCGGGTTGTCTCCGGGTCGACCGCCTCGACCGGGGTGACCGCGCCGACACGCGCCGAGAGCTTCGGTGCCAGCCGGGCGATTTCGCCGCCGTGCTCGGTGATGTGCTGGGCGAGCACGGCGCTCGGCGCCGACTCCACGTAGGCGCTGAAAGTCTCCCGGAAGGGCTGGTAGGGCGAGGATGCGCCGGGGTCGCACGCACCCGCCAGAACGACCCACCCCGCATCGTGTGCCGTTTTGGCGATCTTCGCCGCCAGAGTGGACTTCCCGGCCCCGGGTTCGCCGCCGAGCATGACCATCTGCGGCTGCCCGCGCCCCGCCGCGCCGAGGAGCCGCTCCAGTTCCGCGATCATCGCCGCCCGACCGGAGAAGCCCCGTGCGATCGCTTCATCGAGCAGCGGTGGGAGCGGCCACGACGGCGGGAGCGCCACGACGCGCTCCACGGGCTCCGGTCGGCGTCGATCGACGACCTCGTGAATTGCCTCGGGACGCTCGATGCCCCGGAGCTTCTCGTGGCGCAGGAAGCGGAGTTCTGTATCCGTGGGGAGCGAGGCACCGACGAGCGCTGCCGTGGTGCTGCTGAGCAGTACCTGACCGCCGACCGCAACGGCGCGCACACGGGCGGTGCGGTTGATCGTCTGCCCGTAGTAGTCACGGCCCCGCAGGATCGACTCACCCGTATGGATTCCCATACGCACCGACATCGGTGTGGCCTCGTCCCAGGTCTCAGCGGCCAGTCGCCGTTGTGCCTCGATCGCGGCAGCGGTCGCCTCCGAAGCGGAGCCGAAGACGCAGAATGTGCTGTCGCCCTCTCCGCGATGCTTCAACAGGACGCCGTCGTACATCGTCACCGCAGCTTCGATGATCTGGTCATGACGTGTGAGCGCACCGTCCATCAGGCCTGGCGCGGATTCCCACAACAGGGTCGAATCGACGACGTCGGTCATCAAGAAGGTGAGGACGCCTGACAGGAGCGGACGATCGTCCGCCGAGCCCACCACGACGACCACAGAACCTCCGTTTCGCGAGCAGTCCGGCCTGGCCGCTGGGTGTGCGCGATGGTACCTGAACTAGGTTGACGCCGAGTTCCCCTGCTCCTGGAGTTTGCTCATGCGACATCTCGATGAAGCCGTCCTCGACGAACTGCGGCAGAAGGGCGATCCGGTTGCCGACGACCTCGCCGCGCATTACCTCGGGCGAAACCCGGCGGACCTCTTCCGCGACGTGGTCGCCTACCCCAGCGCCGGCGATTCACGGCTCGATTCCAACATCGCCGCGTGGCTCGACCGCAAACCGGAGCTCCCGGAGTGGGCAACGCCGGAACGCCTCGAGCGGGGCTCGCACTTCTACAACGCCCATGGCATCCCCATGGGCATGGGTCTGTTCCTGGCGTCTCTTCCGCTGGCATACGCCTCCCACGACGGTGTGCAGGTGCTCGCCCTCACAGCACGTCTGGAAAGTGACCCGAGGCGCCGGATACTCGAGACGGCCCAGTTCGTCATCGATGTCACCAAACCGCGAGCGCTCCTTCCCGGGGCACAGGGCTACGAGACGGCTCGCCACGTCCGGCTCGTCCATGCCGGTGTCCGTCAGCTGATCACCAAGGACACCCGCATCCCCTTGACGGACGACACCTCGGTCTGGCCTCGATGGAACCCGGCTTGGGGAATGCCGGTGAACCAGGAACATCTGATCGGCGCCATGATCTCGTACTCGTCGTCACTGCTGAACGTGCTCGACAAACTGCACCTCCGCTACAACGCCGAGGCCGCCGAGGACTACTGCCTCCTGTGGAGTGCCGTCGGCTGGCTGATGGGCATCGACGAGACGGTGCTCCCCCTGACCCGGGCCGAACTCGACCGGCTTGAACCGATCATCCGCGCCCGCAACGAGAAGGCGAGCGAGGCCGGCATCGAACTGACGAAAGCGCTCATGGAAACCGTCCGATCCTTCGCGAAGATGCCGCGCCTGAAGAACGCGTACTGGCCCGGCTCGACCGCAGTTCCGGTCGCCCTGATGCGGATGCTGATCGGTGACGAGACCGCTGATCTGCTCCAGGCGCCGAAAGCGAACTGGACGAGGCATCTCGTCCGTGCCCTGCGTCCTTCGAAGCGGCGGGTGTCGTTCGGGCTCGCCCGCGTCAAGGTCCTTCGTTTGGTCGTTCGCCGTGTCGTGCGCACCGTGTTCAAAGGGTTCGTCTACACGACCCGCGATGGCGGTCGGCCGCCTTTCAACATCCCGACCTCACTCGGATTCGACGACCCGGCTCCACGACCGCTCCGAGACGCGGTCCGCAGGGTTCGCACCTCGAGGACAGCAAAACCTTGAGGACGTTCGCCGAGGTCGGGGGGAGGTTCGCGTGCTGAGCCTTCAGCACAAGGCCGTCCAGGTTGCCGTCGGGCAGGTCAAAGGCTTCCTATACCCGAGTCCCGCCGAGCGCGCCGCAGCATACGAACTTCTCATCGAGCTCTCGACGCGCAACACGGCGACGAACGTCGGATCGGACGCGAGTCTTCGAGATGCGCTGTCGAGCCTCTATGCGATGTTCGACATCACTCGGCAGATCCTTCGCAAGCACGGTGCCGAGGCCTCGAAGGGGAGCGGCGGAAACCTCAGTCTCGCAGTCATCGCTGTGCGGGTGCTCAACGATGTCTTCCGGCCGGTTCTTTCGAAGTGGCATCCGTTGCTGAAGTCCTACGAGGACAAGCGTCCGGCGGAGGTCACGTCGGTCGAGTGGGAGAACCGCTGGGCATTGGGCGAGTCATGTCGGTCGGAGCTCGGTGCTATGCGCGCGTCAGTTATCGCGTACATGGACACGCTGGGCAGGATTGCCGGTGCCGGGAGTCTGGCCGATTCGCTGGCCAGCCCTCCACCGTCGATGCTCTTCCGTCAGGAGAAGCTGGCGGAAGCACCCCCTCACGCCGGCAACCTGCAGCCCCGCGAGAAGATGGTTCGCTGGCTCCGTCTCAAGGAGATGTGGCGGAACGGCCCAGCGATGCTCTCGGCAGGGCGCGATTGGAAGACCTTGACGGGGCGCCATGAGTCGCAGGCTGTCCTCGCTGCCGCGGTGTTCGAGGCGAAAGAGGACGAGGAATTCTGGTTCGACTACGCGAGCGACATGGGAGATGCGTTCGACGGCACGGCGCCCGTGGCCTGGTTGATGGGGCGCAAGGAAATCGAGCTTCCCAAGGACCCCACGAACGCGCTCCCGTCGCCGCCGGCATTCCTCCCGCGCGGACAGCTGCTGGTGTTCGGCGGCGACGAGGTCTACCCCTTCGCCGCTTCGGGGGTTTACGAATCGCAGCTGGCGCTCCCGTTCGAGATGGGCTTTGCGGGCCCCGACGACGGTTCGAGCCGGACTGTCATCGCCATACCCGGAAACCATGACTGGCTTGGCGGCATCAAGCACTTCAACAAGATGTTCGCGGACGGCGACCGACGTGCGGGCGCGGACTCCCCCTCACCTGATTTCGCCGGTCACTGGCGCACCGCCCAATCCCGGACGTACTGGCACGTGAAGCTCCCACAGGGATGGTGGCTGTGGGGAATCGACACCGGGCTGAAGAACAAGCTCCCCGACGTCGAGAAGACCTACTTCGAACAGGCCGCCAAGGAACTGCTTCCCGGCGATCGGGTCATCCTCTGCACGCCGGTCCCGTTGTGGCAGCTCCGTCAGAAGCATCCCCAGGACTACCTGGCGATACGGAGCGTGCTCGACCCCCTCATCGTGGAGCGTAAGGCCACGATGCCACTGTGCCTGTCGGGCGACTCGCACTTCTTCGCCCACTTCGAGAGCGCTGATCCGAACATCGAGGAAGACCACATCACGGCCGGCGGCGCTGGAGCGTTCCTCCACCCGACGCACGGCATACCGGAACGCATTCCCCTCGAGGCCGGCAACGTCGAGTTCCGACTGACAAATCGGTGGCCTCTGCCGGCGGACAGCCGCGCGCTGGCTCCGCGCACGAGCAATCTGCGTGATCGCCAGTTCTGGCTGATCGTGGTCCTCGTCGGTTTGCTGCACGGGTTGTTCGGTTGGCTGGCCGGACGTCGCGGGGGCCGTCTCCCGTGGACTGTCGACGCCGATTCGGACGGGAGGGGCGTGGCTCAACGTTGCGCCGATGCCGTGCGGTGGACGCTCGGGTCGCCCTGGGCGCTGCTCCTGCTTACGGTGTTGGCCGTCGCCGGGATCGGCGCTGTCGCGGCCAACACTCGCGAACGCCGCCTCGTCGCTGCGGCGCGTGCCTACGGCGTCCTCGTCGGTGTGATGCTCGGCGCGTCGCTCGTGGCCGTCACGGCGACATTGCGCGTCATCGACCGGGATCCTGGGTGGACGGACCGCGCCGTCGCCGCCGCAATCGGTGGGGCGTTGAGCACGATGGTGCTCTTTTCGCTCCTCGCGTGGGTCAACGGTCAGATCAAGGCCGTCGACAACCTGGTGTTCTCGTCCGCCCACCTGACCAGGTTCAAACACTTCATCAGGTTCCGGATCGACAAGGAGGGTGACCTGACCTGCTTTGTCGTCGGCATCGACCCGGTGGGCGAGGGGTGGTACCGGGCGATGACCGACACGTTGGTCGTGCCGCCGTACGATCCCGCCGGTATCCCGCGAATCCACTACGTGTGGGGCAAGACGTTCCCGAAGTTCGTACCCGGCCCGGCCCGGATCGCACTGTCGATCTCTGACCCGGCGCGACTGCCGAAGGAAGCGACCGACGAGGAAACCGCTCGACACAACACCGTGAACGATCTCGCCACGGAGATGTTCAACCGGCTCTGCCGCACCTTCCTGGAGGGCGGTCATTCCCTGCTCTACGGCGGGCTGCCCAGCTACGGGTTCACCGAGCAACTCGCCGACGTCGCCCGACAGCGCCATCAGAACCCGAACATCTCGAGCCATATCGTCGGGTACGTCGCGGAGGCGTATTGGAAGCCGGAGGAGTACGGGAACGGTGCCGTGTACGACGCCAAGGACATCCGCTACCTGCGGATGAGGTGTGCGCTTCGTCCTGACGAGACCCCGCAGCTCCACCTCATCCGCAACCTGACCGAGATGCGTGAGCGCCAGACCCGCGACCTCGACATCCGCATCGCGTTCGGCGGCGATCCCACTCCCGGAGAGGGTCCCAAGACGCGCCTTGCTCCGGGGGTCCTCGAGGAGGCGTACATCACCCTGCGCATGGGAAAGCCGTTGCTGGTGATCGGCGGCTTCGGCGGCACCACTCAGATGATTGCGCGGGCGCTGCTCGGACGGCTCGATCCGGCTGACGTGGCGGCGTGGGCCGAGCACTTCATCGAGCCTCCGCCGCTCGCCGACGGATCGCCGGGTGTGGACTGCACGACGATGCTCGCCCAGTTCAGCTCCCTGGCCGTCCTCCGCAACGGCCTGAGCGACGGTGAGAACCGCGTCTTGCTCGAGACGACGAAGTTCGACACCGTCGAGACCCTGCTACGGATCGCCGTACGGAGGATTGCCGAGAACCGTAGGTCGTGAGGTCCTGGGTCGGCTCAGCGTCGCTGGGTCGGGATTCGTGCAGAAAGGGCTTCGGTGCCGACCCAGTGACGCCCTGCCGACCCAGGTCGCGGCCCGATCGTGCGCTACTTTGCCCTCGTGCCCACCAGTCGACAGCGATGGGCCAACGTCATGACCGTCGTGCTCTCCGTCTGGGTCGGGCAGAGCTTCGCCCGTTTCAGCTTCGGGCTGCTGCTGCCGGCGATGAAGAGCGACCTCGCGATCTCCTATGGCCTGGCCGGCTGGCTCGGCACCATCAACCTTCTCGGCTACCTGGTCGGAACGGTGCTCGCGACCTCGGCGTCACTTCGCGTTCCGCCCCATCGGCTGATGCAGTTCGGCGTGGCCGTGTCGACGCTGGGAATCGCCTTGCTCTCGGCCACCCGGAGCACCCCGCTCCTGCTTGTCGGAATGGCCCTTGGCGGCATCGGCGGGGCGTCGGCATGGATCCCCGCGCCATTGGTAGCGGCGAGCGTGTTCCCACCGGAGCGCCGGGGATTCGCTATGGGCCTGTGCTCCGCCGGTATCGGTGCCGGCATCGTGGCGGTCACTGTCGTCACGACGGTGACCCGCAACGTCGTCGACAACCCCGCGCTGTGGCGACCGGTCTGGCTCGGTCAAGCGGTCGTCGGCGTGATCGCCACCGCGCTGAGCTTCGTACTTCTCCGTCCCGTCCCGATCGTTCCGGGCTCACCCCCGCGGATCTCCGTCCTGCGTCGCGTTCCGGCATGGTGGGCGCCGACGACTGCCTACACCTGCTTCGGCTTGGGGTACGTGTTGTTCGCGACCTATGTCGTCGCGGCACTGGAGCAGGATGCCGGGTTTGCGACCGGGCAGGCATCACGGGTCTTCGCGTTCATGGGAGTGGGCAACGCGCTCGGCGCGTTGACGATCGGCCGTCTCTCGGACCGGATCGGCCGTCGCGTGACCATGTTCAGCTGTTTCGCCCTCGCCGGCGTCGGTTGCCTGGCTGTTCTCGCCGGGACCGATCCGTTGGTGTCGATCGCGACGATCGGGTTCGGGTTCGGCATGGCGGGAGCGGTGGTGTCGATCGCGTCGTACCTGGGCGATCACGTGCGCCCGCAGGACTTCTCCGCCGCCTTCGGTGTGATCACCGCATTCTTTGGTGTGGCGCAGATGATCGGCCCGCGGCTCGGAGGCTGGATGGCCGACCGTTTCGGGAGCTTCACCTGGGTCTTCATCCTCGCCGCGGCCATGTGGTTCATCGGCTCCGCCCTCGCCAGCCGCCTGCCCGTGCAGCCGAAACCGAGCCGCACCTGAGGCGTCCTGGGTCGGCCCGTCTGCACTGGGTCGGGATTCGCGCGCAAAAGGTATCCCTGCCGACCCAGTGAACGGGAGCGGACCCAGTGAAGGGGAGCCGACCCAGTGAAGGGGAGCCGACCCAGTGAACGGGAGCCGACCCAGTGAACGGGAGCCGACCCAGTGAACGGGAGCCGACCCAGTGAACGGGAGCCGACCCAGTGAGTGTGCAGCCGACTCGGGTCGGGGTCGCTCCGGGTAACGTCTCGGCCATGCAGGAGATCCGCTACGGCGTCATCGGGACCGGGATGATGGGATGCGAGCATCTGCGCAACCTGGTGGCGCTCCCGGGTGCACGGGTCACGGCGGTCGCCGATCCCGTGCCGAAGTCGCTCGACTGGGCCGCTGTTGCGCTCAATGGCCAGCCGTCCCACGCCTCCCACGCCGACTACCGCGAGCTCCTGCAGCGCGATGACGTCGACGCTGTCGTCATCGTCACGCCGAACAACACCCACGTCGATGTGGTCCACGACGTCTACGCGTCGCGTCCCGACCTTCATGTGCTGATCGAAAAGCCACTGTGCACCACGGTCGAGGACTGCCGGTCTCTGGCGGAGGGCGCGAAGACCCACCGCGGCATCGTGTGGGTCGGGCTCGAATATCGCTACATGCCGCCGGTGTCCCGCTTCCTCGAGGAGGTACGCAGTGGTGTGATCGGCGACCTCCGGATGCTCGCCATCCGGGAGCACCGGTTCCCCTTCCTCGTGAAGGTGGGGAACTGGAACCGGTTCAGTGCCAACACCGGCGGGACACTGGTCGAGAAGTGC
>JANMYF010000312.1:0-1876 GCA_031381685.1 Acidimicrobiia bacterium | reverse complement strand
GCGCATCTCAACGGACCGATCGCCGCCGCGTTGATGGCCAACGCCGACAGACTCCTCGCCGCGCCGCCAGAGATCCATAACGCCGACGTCCTGGCGTCGAAGGTGATCGCCTGAGCGCGGGTGCTCGTCGAGACAGCGAAGGTGCGTTCTCGTGATGTTCCAAGACTCCAGGTAGACGGTCGTCCCAGCTGGCAGTATCGATCGACCGTTTGAATGAATCCAAAGGGTCGGAGAACCACAAAATCACGAACGAGGTAGTCGAATGCAAAGTTCATCGACCGGGGTCTTCGCCGGGATCGGAAACACTCCACTCGTCGAACTGCGCCGCGTCGTGCCCAGCAGCGGGGCACGCATCGTGGCGAAGCTCGAATGGGCCAACCCGACCGGCAGCATGAAAGACCGGATGGCCCGCACTGCCATCGAAGGTGCGATCCGAGACGGACGCCTCCGCCCCGGTGACACTGTCGTGGAGTACACCGCTGGCACCACTGGCATTTCTCTCGCTTTCGTATGTGCCGCGCTCGGATATGGCCTCCACATCGTCTTTTCGGACGCGTTCAGCGTGGAGAAACGCCGCACAATGAAAGCATTCGGGGCGACCGTCGAGGAAGTGAAGAGCGATCACGGACAGATCACTGAGTCGCTCATCAAATCAATGATCGAGAGAGCTGGCGAGGTTGCCGCGCAACCGGGGCACTGGTGGTGCGACCAGTTGAACAACCACGACGCCATCGCAGGATACCTGCCCCTCGGCGAAGAGATCTGGACGCAAACAGGTGGGCGGGTCGACGCGTTCGTTCACGTCGTCGGCACCGCGCACTCCATTCATGGCGTGGCCCGCGCCATCCGGGCGCACAACCCCGGTTTGCACGTCGCAGCAGTTGAGCCTGCGGAATCAGCCGTGCTCTCCGGAGGACCCACCGGGTCGAACCGGATAGAGGGAATAGGCATCGGTTTCATACCACCCCTCTGGGAACCCGACCAGGTCGACGAGATCCAACAAGTATCAGCTGACGAGGCTATGGCCATGGCCAGACGCCTCGCCCGAGAAGAAGGACTCTTCGCGGGCACCTCCTCAGGGGCCAACGTCGTCGCCGCCCTACGCGTCGCCGAGCGTCTCGGCCCAAATGCGACCGTAGCAACCATCATCTGCGATTCCGGTCTCCGGTACCTTTCAACAGAGCTCTACCGCACCGACTGAACAGAGACGCCGTCCGGATCTTGACAACCAAACTCTCAACTGTCTCGAAGATCGAGAGCAATGCTTCAAACCCAACCGTGAACGGGTATCGGGACTTGACAGTGCAAACGGCGGTTTCACGAACGGTCACTGGACTTTCCCACGGTTGGCTGAGGCTCAGTAGCTGAATGTCGTCGCGCCGTCGCCAATCCATTCCCACAGTTGCACGGTGCCACCGAGTGTGGCATTCGACACGAGTCCAGCGGAGTCGAGTTTTTTCGAGGTGAAGCAGATCGGACAGACGAGCAAGCGTCCCTGGGCTGCTGCATAGCGGGCCATGAGGTCGGGGATGCTCGGACAGCCTTCGCAGGCGGTTCCTGCGGCGGTACCAACGAGTGCCAGGCGGACCGCTTCCTTCGTAAGGAACATGAGGGTCGGTCGCTGGCTCTCGGCCGCACCAACGGCGACGAGGAGTGCGATGGTGACGCGCTCAGCGTCCTCGAGGCCCGTGGTGAGGCTGATGACGGCGCGGTTGGTCGATGTAGTTGACATGTCTTTCTTTCCATTCGTTGTTTGCTCGGATTGGTCAAGCACGTCGCTCGGGGACGAAACCCGAACAGAGCAGGTCGAGGGCAGCAATGCGCTCATTTGCTCGTGCGTACGAGTGCTGCTCGATGATTTGCCAGTGGTCATCGA
>JANMYF010000298.1:0-14585 GCA_031381685.1 Acidimicrobiia bacterium | reverse complement strand
GGCTTCTGGAAGAGAAGCTCCTCATGACGGGTCGACGACTCGTTGACGTTGATCGCAGGATAGATCCGCTTCTCCGCCAGACGGCGATCGAGGCGGAGCTCCATGTTGCCGGTGCCCTTGAACTCCTCGAAGATGACCGTGTCCATGGTGGAGCCGGTCTCGACGAGGGCAGTGGCGAGAATCGTGAGCGACCCGCCCTCTTCGATGTTGCGGGCTGCACCGAAGAACTTCTTTGGCGGATACAGCGCGCCCGTGTCGATTCCGCCGGACATGATGCGCCCGGTCGCGGGAGCGGCGAGGTTGTAGGCGCGGGCGAGGCGGGTGATGCCGTCGAGGATGATGACCACGTCCTTGCCTTCCTCGACCAGACGCTTCGCCCGGTCGAGCGCGAGTTCGGCCACGATCGTGTGCTCCTCGGCGGGCTTGTCGAAGGTGGACGCGATCACTTCACCACTCACGTGGCGACGCATATCGGTCACTTCCTCGGGACGCTCGTCGATCAGCAGCACCATCAGGTGCACGTCCGGGTTGTTGGACTCGATCGACGAGGCGATCTGCTTCATGATCGTGGTCTTGCCGGCCTTCGGGGGAGACACGATGAGCCCGCGCTGGCCCTTGCCGATCGGAGCGACGAGATCGATGATTCGGGCCACCATGTTCCCCGGCTGTCCGGGCTGCTCCAGGCGGAGCTTCACATCGGGGAACAGTGGCGTCAGGTCCTCGAACTTCGGACGCAGCTTCGCCACGTCGGGATGGTGACCGTTGACGGAATCGATGTCGACGATCGCCGGGAACTTCTCCTGCGGCAGCGCCGGACGATGCGACCCGACGACGCGGTCGCCTTTGCGGAGGCCCATCTGGCGCACCCGGTTCACGGGCACGTAGACGTCGTTGGGGCCGGGCAGGTAGCCGCTGGCGCGGATGTAGCCGTAGCCCTGATCGGCGAGGTCGAGCAGACCGGCGATCGGAATCAACTCCCCGGCATAGGACTCGCTGGCGCGATCGGCGAATGCATCACCCTGCGGGGTGACCTGGCGGTCACGATCACGGCCGCGGCGACGGCGACGGCGACCGTTTCGATCCGTTTCGAAACCACCGTCGAAGGTCGAGGACTGCTGGGGGCCGCGGTCAGGGCGCGGCCCACGATCGGGCCGGTCAGGACGGTCGCCCCGCGGACCGCGATCACGGTCGGGACGGGGACCGCGATCGCCGCCCTCGGGCCGGGGGCCGCGGTCGCCCTCGGTGCGCTCGAACCGATCGGGCCGCGGGCCGCGGTCGCGGAAGCGGGCGGGACGGCCTCCGTCGCCATTAACGCTATCGGTTCCCGGGGCGTCGGCGAGATCGCTGGGCGTCGCGACGACCACGTCGCCCGTCGGCGACGAAGGCTTCGCCGCGGCGAACGCCCATGCCGCTTCGTCATCATCGGCACCGCCGGCACTCCCCGCCTCGGCATCGGCGAACGGGTCGAACAGGGTCGACGAGGACCGGGCCGGAGCCGGCTTCGGCCCGCGGGAGGCCCGTTCGGCGCGATCGGGGCGACCGTCCGACGCTGTGGACGCAGGGGCGGCGCCGGCATCATCGGTCGCGGGGTCGGCCGCGTCGCCCTTGCGGGCCGGCGCCCGCCGCGGCTTCTTCTCCGACGGGGCGTCGAGCACGCCGGCCGTCTGGAGGATCTGATCGATCAGTGTTTCCTTCTTCGATCGGCCGCTCGGCTTCATACCGAGTGCCGTGGCGATGGTGGCCAGTTCCTCACGCTCTTTGCGCTCGAGGACCGACCGTTCCAGGGTGCCTTCCATCTGTTCTGTTGCCTCCACGCGCCGCTCGGCGCGGATGAGTCCGGATGTACGGACATGTGTGGGACCCGCCGTCACGCTGCTGAGGTTTCCGAAGAGGTTTGCGTCCGACGGGTACTCCTTCGGACACCGAACCGCACTCGACGCCCGAAGGCGGAGCAGTTGTTGCGGTGGATCGCCGAGGGCGTAACGCCGCCCGACAAAGGATCACCCTAGCGGGTCCGGCGCACGGAAACGAACCAGTCGTGAAAAAAGCCTGACCGTCAGTCGCAGACCCCGGCGATGTAACGCTCGACCTCGGCTACGGAGTTTCCGATCTCGACCACTCGCTGGGGTCGATCCTCGAGCCCGATGGTCGATGCGGGGCGAGGGGCCTCGAACCCGAGCGCCTCGACGATGGTCTCGCCGAACTTGATCGGCAGCGCCGTCTCCAGACAGAGGATCGTGGTCGCCGCGTCGGCTCGCCCATCGGCCCGGGCATCGAGCGCGACCTTCACGCCGTCGGCGGTGTGCGGATCGATCACCCGGCCGGCCCGTTGGTGGACGAGACGAATCGTCGAGATCCGATCGATGTGCGTGCTCGTCCCGGCGGTGATGGCGTGGTCGCTCGTGGCCCGCCGATCGTCGGGCCCGCGGAGATCGAATGAGCCGACGGAACGCAGCGCTTCGTAGAGCTGGCGGGTCCGCTCACCGTCTCGGCCGGTCACGTCGAACACGAATCGTTCGAAGTTCGATGCCTTGGAGATGTCCATCGACGGGCTCGTCGTGGCATGGACCTCGGCTGACGACCGTGGGCGGTAGACACCGGAACGGAAGAACTCGGCCAGCACGTCGTTCTCGTTGGTGGCGAGAATGAGCTGGCGGATCGGGAGACCCATCCGGCGCGCGACATGTCCTGCGAAGATGTTCCCGAAGTTGCCGGACGGGACGGCGAACGACACCTGGTCGGCGGGACCGTCGGAAGCGGCGAAGTACCCCTTCGCGTAGTAGACGACCTGGGCGACGACGCGGGCCCAGTTGATCGAGTTGACCGTGCCGATCCGGTACTTCGCCTTGAACTCGGCATCTTCGCCCACGGCCTTCACGATGTCCTGGCAGTCGTCGAACACCCCCCGGACAGCCAGATTGTGGATGTTGTCGTCGAGCAGGGAGAACATCTGGGCGGCCTGAAAGCGGCTCGTGCGGCCGAGCGGCGACAGCATGAAGACGCGCACGCCGCGCTTGCCGCGGAGCGCGTATTCGGCGGCTCCGCCGGTATCACCGCTCGTCGCGCCGAGCACGTTGAGCTGTGAACCATCGCGTTCGAGCACGTATTCGAAGAGGTTGCCGAGCAGCTGCAGGGCGATGTCCTTGAAGGCGAGGCTCGGACCGTTGCTCGTGCACAGGAGCGACAGGCCGTCGAACAGCGACACCACCGGCGTGATGTCATCGGTGCCGAACGCTTCCTTCGTGTACGTACGATCCACGATGCGGCGGAGATCGTCGGCCGGAATGTCATCAGCGAACATACGAAGCAGGTTGAAGGCCAGGTCAGCGTAGGAGAGACCGCGCATCGCCTCCCACTCGGCCGGGGTAAGCGCCGGATACTCCTCCGGCACCACGAGCCCGCCGTCCGGAGCAAGACCTTCGAGAAGCACCTCGACGAAGGACCGGGGTTCCATGCCACCGCGGGTGGAGATGTAGCGCATCAATTCCCCTGTCCGATCACCCGAAGGACGCTGACGACCCGGCGCACCTCGGGTAGCGCACGAAGCCCTCCCAGGCAGGCTTCGAGGGCCAGTTCCTGGGCAACATGGGTGATGAAGATGATCTTTGCTTCATCGCCGAGACCTTCCTGTTCCATGGACCGGATCGACACGTCGTGGGTGCCGAAGACGTTCGCCACGGCGGCGAGCACGCCCGGCCGGTCGGCGACCTCGATCTGGAGGTAGTAGGCCGATCGAAGATCGCCCGGCGATGCGAACACCGCAGGGGCGAATGCGCCGAGCGAGGCATGGGTCCCCTTGCGGAGATTCACTGCGGCGTCGACCACGTCGCCGAGGACCGCGCTCGCGGTCGGGCCACCACCTGCGCCCCGTCCGTAGAACATGAGGTCGCCGACGCTGCGGCCCTCGACGAACACCGCGTTGAACGACCCGCGAACGTTTGCCAGAGGATGGTCGGAAGGAACCATGGCCGGGAACACTCGAACGCTCAATGCACCTGACACCTCCTCGGCCACGGCGAGCAGCTTGATCACGTAGCCGAGTGCCGAAGCGTTCGCGATGTCATCGGCGGTGATCTCGGAAATGCCTTCGGCAACCACTTCGCTTCCCCGAACGAGCCGACCGAAGGCGATCGTGGCAATGATCGATGCTTTTGCCGCAGCGTCGTGACCCTCGACATCGGCCGTCGGATCGGCCTCGGCGAAACCGAGCGCCTGGGCTTCGGCCAACGCCTCGGCATAAGAAGCGCCCGCTTCGGTCATCCGGGTGAGGATGTAGTTCGTCGTCCCGTTCACGATGCCGAGCACTCGGACCACGTCCTCACCGATGAGCGACTCACGAAGTGGCCGGATGAGTGGGATCCCACCGGCCACCGCCGCCTCGAAGAGCAGATCAACGCCGGCGGCATCCGCCGCTGCGAAGAGCTCGGCCGCCGACTGGGCGAGAAGCGCCTTGTTGCCCGTGACGACGGGTTTGCCGTTCTTCATCGAGGCCATCAGCAGTTCGCCGGCAAGGCCGGTCCCGCCCATCAACTCGACGACGAGATCGACGTCGTCGGCCCCGACGACCGACCATGGGTCGTCCGTGAGGATCCCCGGATCGATGCCCGGACGAACCTTCGTGAGGTCGGCGACAGCGACCCGGCTGAGCACCAACTCGATGCCGGTCCGGGCGGTGACCGCCTCGCTCCGCTCACGGAGCAGCCTGGCGAGCGCACCACCGACCGTTCCCGCCCCAAGCAGTCCGACCCGGATACTGACCGGTGCGGCCGCCCGGTGGTGATTTCGCTGCCCCGGCCCGTTGTCGCTCACGAGCGGAAGAGGTTACCGGTGCCTCTCGGGAGTCCGTGGCCGATTGCCGACCGGCGCCGATTCGGCCTCGGCCATCCACACGTCCGGGATCCCGTCGTCATCGAGCCAGTGCAGCACGGTGGGCAGGGTCGGCTGCTCCCTGATCGGCACGTCTCTCGGGGCGAGGAGGGTCTCCCAGTCGGCGACGATGGCGTCGTCGTCGAGCCAGTGCGGTTCGTGCGCCGGCTCCGCCGGAGGTCCGGGACGGACACCCGCCGGCTCGGCGTCGAGCGCAGGGTCCTCCCGAGGCCAGAACACCCAGGCGACGAGGACGCCGAAGAGAACCGCCAGCATCAGAATCGACCGGAGGAAACCGAGGAAGACGCCACCCTTGGCGATCATCAGCCACTTCGAACCGACGATGTCGTCCGTGGTGATCACCCAAGGGTCATTCGTCTTGTTGTTGTCACCACGGACAAGGAAGCGTCCGTCGGGGAGTCGTTCGTGGAGCCGGTGCACGATCTCCCGGCCCGCACCCGCACCGCCACCGGGGATCCGGTACACGACGACATCGCCGACGCGGTACGACGACCGCTCCTTCGTGATGACGAGATCACCGGTGTGATACGTCCGCTCCATCGAGCGTCCGGACACGATGATGAAGTTCGTCGTCCCGCCGAACCGAACCGGCCACATCATCGCCAGCAGGCCGGCGAGCAGCAACCAGGGAACGAGGCCGGCGAGGAGCGACTGGAACACCTGCGCCCGGGTCCGGTCATCGACGCCGCGCCGTGGACGTCGGGTCATACGCTCTCCAACCGGAAGTCGTCGAACGTCGACGTGGTATCGGCGTCTGCCCAGATCCCGAAACCGACGTTCGGTCTGCCGTCCGACACGCAGCCCGTCCCAATGTCCTTGAACTTGCACAGGTTCGTTCCCGTGAGGGTCTGGGTGATCTGGAGCGTTCCGTTCACGAACACCGTGATCGTCGGTCCGTTCGAGGTGACCCGCACCTCGAAGGAGGAGCCGGGAGCGCCCACACCCCCGGTCGACGCGAGGAAGACCCGTGTGGGCCCGAAGTACGTCGACAACGTGAGTGTTCCCCCGCCGGCGGAGGAATAGAGCAACAGCATGTTGTTGCTGCCGTCGTCATTGATGGTGACGCCGGGTCGGGCGTTGTTGCCGACGGGGTTCAGGGTCACGACGAGGGAGGCGTCGACGACCGACAGGTCCATCAGGACGTTGGCGTCCTTGTTCTTGGTCGTGGTCCGTGCTGTTGCGCTGTCGAGCACCCAGGTACCGATCTGGGGTTTCCAGATCAAGCCGCCCGGGGAGGGAGAACCCGGCAGGAGATTCAGCACCCGGTTGAAGTCGTCCCAGGAGTACACCGTGGGCGCCCCGCTCACGCCGGAGAGATTCTGCGCGGTGATCTGGTCACTGGTCACGAACAGCCCGGCGGCGAACGCCCGTCCAATAAGCAACGACGCCAAGACCAGTACGGCCAGCGCAATCTGGACGCGGCGACGGGGCCGGCGACGAATCGCCGACCCCGAAACCACGTTCGTTGTGTGATGAAACTGCATGGCTGCTCCGAGAGCGCTGTTTTCAGCCGGAGATGACGACTGCCGCCCCTCGAACCAGGTTCGCGTTGGCCGCAGGGGTGAGCGTCACCGTTGCTGATGTCGTACCTATCGGCAGGCTCAGGCTCAGAATTGAACCCGAGCCCAGAACCACCCCGGTATTGCGTTTCAGGGTGAGGTCCAGCCGTTTGCCGTTGCATACGTTGTTGAGTCCGTTGACGATGACCGAGGTCGTGTCGTAACGGCCTGCTGAAATGACGTAGGTGTTGATGTAGTCCAGCGTGACGCCGTCGGTGTCGCAGCTCGCGATCACCGTGGTACCAGCACCGAGGGTGCTGTTGGCGATGTTGAGACTGGCCGCGCTGGCCAACACACCACCCACTCCGACAAGCCCGAGGGCCAGGGCGAAGATCGCCTGGCGCCTCGAGCGTCGGAACATGGTGGTGACCATGTTCGGCGTCAGCGTCAGTCAGCGATGACGACAGCAGCGCCCACGACGGCCGTGGCGTCGGCGTACGGCGACGAGAAGGTCACGGTGGCGACCGAGTTCGTCGCCGGAAGCACCGGGGCGGCGATCGCTGTCACGTTGCCGCTGGCGAGCGAGAGGCCGGCCGAGTCCTTCAGGGTGATGTCGAGCGCCTTCCCGGTGCATGCGGGAGCGATGCCGCTGATGGTCACACCACTGGTGCGGTACGAACCGGGGTTGACGGCGGGAACGCCGGCCACGTAGGTGTGGGTGTACCTGAGGGTGACACCGTCGGTGTCGCAGCTGGCGATGACGACGGTGCCGGCGCCGAGGGTGTTACCGGTGACGCCGAGGCTGGCGGCGGAGGCGAGGATGCCACCACCGACGGTGAGGCCGAGGAGCGACGCGACGACGGCGCGGCGCGAGTTACGGGAAAGCTTGCGGGACATGGGAGGGGTCCTTATTTGGAAGTAGGGATGCGGCGGTACAGCGTGTTGCTTGCACGCTGACTTTCGACCCCGGCCCTCCCAGGACCTGAGGAGTTCGGCACGTTTTGATCTCAATGACCTACCTTCGGCCCCGCAGAACCAACCTCTGAGCAGGCGTTACTGGTCCGAACGACCTACCGTCTCCCTACAGCTGATCGAAACGTAGTAAGTCCTCATATGTTTCTCGACGAACGACCACGCGAGCTTTTCCATCGTTGACGAAGACCACGGCAGGCCGCGGAACCTTGTTGTAGTTCGAGGCCATCGAGTGCCCGTAGGCGCCCGTGACCGGCGTGCACAGAATGTCACCGAGCGTGAGATCACCGGGAACCCAGGCCTCGGGAATGAGGATGTCGCCGGTCTCGCAGTGCTTGCCGACGAGGCGGATCGGCATCGTGCGCTCTGCCAGCGAGTTCCGGGGCAGGAACGCCTCGTATCCGGCACCATAGAGCGCCGGCCGCGGGTTGTCGCTCATGCCACCGTCGACCGACACGTAGGTTCGGATATCGGGCAGGTCTTTGATCGTGCCGACCCGGTAGAGGGTGAGACCGGCAGTGGCGGCGATCGAGCGCCCCGGCTCGCCACTGACCCGCACCCCGTTCGGCACTCCCGCTTCGCGTGCGGCGAACTTGATGGCGTGACCCCAGTCGCTGATCGACGGTGCGCTTTCGTCCTGCAGATACGGCACGGCGAGACCGCCGCCGACGACGAGCTCGGGAAGGCCGAGCGGCACGAAGAACGGCGCCATCGCCTGTACGACCTTCTCGAACGACTCGATCGCCATCACCTGGGACCCGACGTGGGCGTGCACGCCGACGAGTTCGACTCCGCTCCCCTCGGAGCGACACATCGTGACGGCCTCCGCGGCCGCGCCTGACGCGATCGAGAAGCCGAACTTCACATCCTCGTGGCCGGTGGCGATGAACTCGTGGGTGTGCGCCTCGACGCCCGGCGTGAGGCGGAGCAGCACCTTTGGTCTCGGGTGCCCGAATCCGGCCAGCCGGCGGAGGCGGTCGAGCTCGTCGAACGAGTCCACGACGATCCGTCCGATACCGCGTTCGAGGGCGTACGACAGCTCGGCCATCGACTTGTTGTTGCCATGGAGGACCAGACGACTCGCCGGGACACCGGCGCGGAGGGCAACGAATGCCTCGCCCGCCGTGGCGACGTCGAGGTGCATGCCTTCGTCATGGGCGAGCTTGGCCATTGCCGCGCACAGGAAGGCCTTCGAGGCGTAGGCGACACCGTGGCCGAACGCCCAGACCGCGTCCTGGCACCGACGGCGGAGGTGGTACTCGTCGTAGACAAACAGCGGCGTGCCGAACTCCTCGGCCAACCCCACCAGATCCCTCCCTCCGACGATGGCCGAACCGTCGTCGGAGAACGACGTGGTGAGGGGAAGGAGATGATGGGCAATCGGCTCAGCCATGGGCCACCGATCCTACGGGCGCCCCGTCGCAAGAGCTTCGCCCGAATGAGGCACCTGGTGCTGACGAGCGTTCCCTCGATCGCTCATCGCGCGATGAGGTCAGGGCATCCCACATGCGGGAAGACACATCCCGGACAGCCGATTCTCGGCGGGGCAGGATCCGCTCGTTTCGACGGATGTGGGATTGTCGAGACCACGATCTGGGATGAAGGGCTCGCTACGCCGCGGCCTTTCTCCGAGCCCGTGTCCCGTTGTTGGCCTTCCCGCCCTTCTTCCGCTTCGGCTTGCTCTCGACCGGCGCCACCACGGCCGGGGTGGCGGCGACGAGACTCGCCTGCGGCGGAGTGACAGCGGCCGGTCCGCCGGTCTTACCGCGGCCCTTCCGGCCGGGCCGGGTCGTCGTCGGTGTGGTCGCGAGCTGGGCCGACCCGACCGCCATCGAAGAAACCGTGAGGTTGGGCAGGTTTCCAGCGGCGCGCTGATCGGTCGTGACCTCGCCGTCGACCTTGTCGGCCTTCTCCTGTGTGCCGGCATGGCGCGGGAGCTTGAGGGTCCCGAGCTCGATCGACATCGGCAGCGCGTACGGTCCGAGCGTGAAGTCGTAGGTCCCCACGACGTAGTCGAACTCCCCGGAGGCTTTCACCACGGGGGTGATGGCGATGTTCCAGTCGTAGCCGGGATTGCTCAGTCGGTAGCCGAACGGGATCTTGCCGAGGCTCTTCTCCGGGAGCGTCGTCGCGAAACGAGCCGTCATCCCGGTGCGTCCGTCGGTGCTCACCCGATGGGATTTGGCCTTCTCTCCAGACGACACGCGGGTGGATGCAACCACCGCGCCGTTGACCAGCGATTCATAGTCATAGGACACGACACCGGAGCCGCCCACGTTGAAGCCCAACTGTCCGCCTCCCGTCACGATGCCGAGGACGTTGATACCCGTCTTGGTGAGCGATGACGGGAAGAAGAAGTTCAGTCCGCACGCGACACCGCAGTCACCGTAGGGCGGACGCATGTCCATCCCTTCGTCGAGGACCGGCTTCTCGGGGAAGCGCCTGTTGAACTTCGCCCCGAACACCTCTCCCTTGGCGAAGACGTAGAGGTCGGCCTGCAACGCGAACTCCCTGCCTTTGTCGACAAGGGCGTCGTCCAAGCCCGTGCCCTTGTAGTGCTGAGCGTCGCCGTCGATCGCGGCAACGTCATAGACCTTCACTTCGTAGGAGTCGTTGAAGTTTCCTGAGCCGTTTCGCTTGATCGCTTTGGGCGTCATCGTGCCCTTCATCTCCACCGGCACGCGGAGGCCGACGGTGTACCCCGCGTGGGCACCGATCTCCACCCACGCCACGCCGATGTCGATGCGCTCGCTCCAGTGGAGTGCGTCGCCCTTCGACCATCCGGTAAGGAACTTGGCCGTGTGGTTCGCCTCGCCCGTGGCCGTGCCCTGCGCCCCGTTCAGATCGACGACGATCGACTCGCCACCCTGCGAAGCCAGGAGGACCGGCGGGGTGGCCAGCGACGCGAACCGACCGCTGGCCGGCGTCGGATTCTTCTCCACCCGCACCGTCGTCGTCATCGTGATGTCGGCCTGACCCTGCTTGAGGGCATCGAAGAGGGCCGCGTCACCCCGAGCGGCAGCGTCCTTCAGCGGGTGCCCATTCGGCTTTGCGTCGAGGGTTCGCTTGTACCGGTCGAAGGCGTCGCGCTGTGAGGACGAGAGCGAATTCAAGGAGACCGACTTCGGACGGAACGCCCCGAGACTCGGCACTCTCGCCGCGACTGCCGCACGGTCAACGACGGTGAACGAACTCCGCGACGTCAGGATCGTCGCATCGGCCGTCTCCTGGACGTCCTCGGTCAGCGCGGGATCGGCGAACAGCGCAGTCCTAGCCGAGACGACCTGGCTGTGAACCGCTCGGGACTCGCGGAGCGCCTCATCGGCGAGCGCCCCGATCGTGACCGTTCTGGTCCCTCCGACACTCACGGTGGAACTGCCCAGCGATGCGATCGATCCCTGACGGACGATCGCTGCCCCGTTGGTCACGTCGTCGACCAATGCAACGCTCGACGGAAGAGCAAACGCTGCCGATCCGGCGGATCGCGCCGGGCTGGCTGCGGGCGACGCGGTCGCCTGCTTCTTGCGGGTCGCCGATTCCGCCGGAACGGACGTGACAACGACCGCAGCGGCAACAGCCAATGCGGCCACCAGCCGCCCGCGGCGTGACGCCGCGGCATGAACGACAGGGTCGAGGAACATTTCCGTTACTCCGGTGCGAAAACGGTGGACGCGGTGTCCGCCACCCTCGAACCTAGGAAGCCGGCGTCGTCGATTGCACCAGGGAAACCCCTGGTTCTTCAGTCGGCGGGGAGGTCGTCCATGCGCTCGGGGGCGCTCACGCCGAGCAGGTCGAGGCCGATGGCCAGGCCGATCCGGGCCGCCTCGACCAGCCAGAGGCGGGACTGACGCACGCCTGCGTCCACGTCATCGCGCAGGATCGGACAGTCGTGGTACATCGACTGGAAGGCCGCAGCCAGTTCGCGTACCCAGGTCGTGATCTTGTGCGGAGCGCGGTCGTTCGCCGCAGTCGCCACGACGTCGGGAAGGTCGGCCAGCACGCGGAGCACGTCGAGCTCGCGTTCGTGGACGAGATGTGAGAGGTCGACCTCGGTTCGGTTCGCCCGAACGATGCCCCGCTCGGCTGCCTTGCGGCCGATGCCGTACACGCGGGCGTGGGCGTAGTGGACGTAGAACACCGGATTGTCGAGCGTCTTGGCGACGAGCGCGTTGAGGTCGACGCTCTGGCGGGTGTCGATCGACTGGAGGAGGAACGTCAGCTTGGCGGCGTCGGCGCCGACCTCGTCGATGAGCTCGGCGAGCTCAATGATGTCGCCGGTGCGTTTCGACAGCTTCACTTCGACACCGTCGCGGAGCAGCACGCAGTTCTGCCCGATGAGGATCTCGAGGTCGTCGGCGGGATGCCCGAGCGCCATCATGGCGGCCTTCATCCGACCCGCGTAGCCGTGATGATCGGCGCCGAGGATGTTGATCAGAAGGTCGCCGCGGGTGAACTTGTCGCGGTGGTAGGCGATGTCGGGCATGAAGTACGTGTACTGACCATCGCCCTTGACGATCACCCGGTCGGTGTCGTCGAGCGGCCTGTTCTTCTTGGGGTCACGGAAGCTGGTCGTGCGCAACCACGTGGCGGGCACGATGCCATCGGCGTCGGGATCAGGTCCCTTGCGCTGTGACTGGTCGCGGTCCGACGACGTTTCCGGCATCACGGCGATGTAGGTGTGACCGGATCGTTCGAGTTCACCGAAGGTCGCTTCGACATCGCCCCGATCAGCGATGGCCCGCTCGGACGAGTAGGTGTCGAACTCGACGTCCATGCGCCGCATCGTCTCCTGCTGGTAGCGCAATGCCTTTGCATAGCCCCACTCGAGGGCGCCGCCGGCGTCGAGCCCGGTCGGCATCTCCGCGGCCCAGTCGATGATGTACTGGCCGTGATACCCGCCTTCGGGAACGTCGGTGCCGTTCTTCCGGGCGAGCAGCGACGCGGCGAACTTCTGCATCTGCACGCCACGGTCGTTGATGTAGAACTCGCGGTGCACCGTGTAGCCGGCGCGGCGGAGCACGCGGCTGAGCGCGTCGCCATAGGCCGCCCAACGCGCATGGCCGGCGTGGAGCGGCCCCGTCGGGTTCGCGCTCACGTACTCCACGTTCACGCGACGCGCGCCGGGAACATGTACGCGTGCATAGTTCTCGATACCCTCGTCGATCACGGAGTCGAGGATCTCGTGCAGCCAGCTCGGAGCCAGACGGAAGTTGACGAACCCGGGCCCGGCCAACTCGACACTCGTGGTGTGGCGTGGGAGGTTCGCGTTCAGATGGGCGACGAGCTCGCCACCGAGCTCACGTGGATTGCGGCCGATGGCCTTCGCCGTGACGAGCGCGACGTTCGACGACCAGTCACCGTGCTCCGGTGACGCGGGACGCTCGAGCGCGACCTTCGCTGGTCGGTCGAGACCGAGGGCGACGAACGCGTCGGCAATCGCGTCGGTGAGAAGGGTACGGACGGCGAGACTCACGTCGGGCCTCCGGCCGTGGTGAGCGGACGGGTGTTGCGAGCAGTGAAGCGAAGCGGAGCGGCGCAGCGCCAGGAAAGCAGAGACATGGTCGCGCGACCGGCCGTCGTGAGCGGACGGGTGTTGCGAGCAGTGAAGCGAAGCGGAGCGGCGCAGCGCCAGGAAAGCAGAGACATGGTCGATCAAGACTAGGGCTGAGGCCTGCGTCGACCGACAGGGAATCGAAAGACCCCGGACTGCCGCGCCGACAACCGCGGCGTTCAGGCCTGGGGTGCCGCGGGGCGGCCTGGCACGGTCGTGCCCGCCGATTGCGCTGCGCTCTGGCGAGTTCCGCCTGCCTGTCCCGCCGCCTGCGGCGCCGGCGGGCGGCCGAGGAACACGCTCCCGACCGGGCTCGGGGCCGACGACGACCATGGCGACGGGTAGCCGGTCGTCGAAACGATCGACGCGTCGAGCCAGACGTCGGCGAGCAACGTGGTGAAGTTCAACGAACCGGTTGCCGGAATCGACTGGGTGAGGACCGTGAGACCGGTCGACCGGTCGATGACCGTCAACGTGCGTCCCGTGACCACAACAGGCGTGAACTGCTGCTCGCCTGTCCACGCGATCGTGACGGTGTCCGAGAGCTCGTTGAAGGAGAGGGAAAACGGCGCCGGGGCAATCGGCGCAGTGAGGACGGCTACCGCAGCCGTTGTGGCGTTGGCCGACGCGCCACCCGGCACGTAGCGGGCGTTGATCCGGGCGAAATACGAACCAGACGGCGTCGGCGGAGTCAGGACAACGGACGTCGCTGAGGTGTCGATCGGCGTCCCACAGACAACGGTGACGGACTCGCACAGACTCACCGCGTAGGTGATGGGCGCACCCGTTCCGGTGGAGGCCGACCACGAAGCGGTGAGCGCCCGGCTTCCCGTCGCCGTGAGCGTCGGCGAACCCGGGACGCTCGGAGCACCAAACTGCGCGAGGACGTTGTAGTACCCGAAGCTCCCGTAGGTGGAGAACCCTGCCTGCGGCGTGCCGAGTCCAGAACCGGTGACGGACACGTAGTACGTGCCGGGGCTGAGCGACGTGAGCTCGAGCGAACCGCTGTTCGTGCTCGTGAGGAAGGCCGACGCGAGTTCCGTCCCGATGCTGTTGAGGATCGCGTAACGCGGATAAAGGCTCGTGCCGTTCGTCGTTCGGGTCAGCGTGACCTTCAGGTACCCGGAAACGGCGACCGAGAAGTAGTCGACATCGCCGGCAAATCCGATGACCTGGTCCGCTGTCGGCGTCTCGTTGGTCGGCAGCGAAACGGCGTTGCCGAAGGAACTGCTCTCGTCGGGGACGAGCCCGGTCCTCGAGCCGATGATGGCGACGTCGTCCTGGAACTGATTGGCGCAGGTGTACTCACCCTTTGACCATTGGGAGTACTGCTTCCCGTACGGAGAGCCCATGATCGGTCCCCAGGACCCGGTGCCCGAGCCGTTGCCGACGAAGTACGACGAGGAAGGACAGCCGGCGCCTCCGGTCCCGTCATGAGAGAGCCCGAGATTGTGCCCGACCTCGTGAGCGACCGTGTCCGAAACCGACGTCCACGGTTGGGAGCTCGACGCGAACGCCCACGCCGGTGCGTAGTACTCGTCGCTGATTTGGCCGAACACGCCGACGTACGCCACCCCACCGCAACCGCTGCCACATACCGAGGGCATCCACTTGTCCGGGGTGATGACGGCAATCGACCCGTAGGTCGTGTCCCCCGCCGACGAACGGTAGAGGGC
>JANMYF010000278.1:0-3926 GCA_031381685.1 Acidimicrobiia bacterium | reverse complement strand
TAAACGCCGTCGACGGATTATGATCATGCAACGTCTTCGTAATCGCCGCCGTCAACGTCGTCTTCCCATGGTCAATATGACCCATCGTACCGATGTTGAGGTGCGGCTTGTTCCGCTCGAATTTGGCCTTCGCCATGTTCTGTGATTCCTTCGTGAGTGTTGGCTTGGTTGGTTTTCGGTGCGGACTGTTACTCGCCGCGAACGCGGGCGATGATTTCACGCGACACGTTTTCAGGTACTTCTTGGTACGAATCGAAGATCATGGTGTACGCGGCGCGGCCCTGGGTGCGTGAGCGAAGGTCTCCGACATAGCCGAACATGTTCGACAGCGGAACCTTCGCCTTGATCACCTGTGCGTTGCCGCGGGCTTCCATGCCCTCCATCTGGCCACGGCGGCTGTTGATGTCGCCGATGACGTCACCCATGTAGTCGTCGGGGGTGACGACTTCGATCTTCATGATCGGCTCGAGGAGCACGGGCTTGCACTTGCGAGCAGCTTCCTTGAACGCCATCGATCCGCAGATCTTGAAGGCCATTTCGGAGGAGTCGACGTCGTGGTACGAACCGTGGACGAGGCGGACCCTGAGGTCCTCGAGCGGATACCCGGCGAGCACGCCTCCGGCGAGCGCTTCTTGGATCCCGGCATTCACCGGCTGGATGTACTCGCGAGGAATCACACCACCGGTGATCTTGTCCTCGAAAACGTATCCGCCACCGGGGTTCGGCTCGACGTCGATCACCACGTGGGCGAACTGGCCCTTGCCGCCGGTCTGTTTCTTGTAGACCTCGACATGGCCGCTGATGCTGCCACGGATCGTTTCGCGGTACGCCACCTGAGGCTTGCCGACAGTCGCTTCGACGCCGAACTCGCGCATCATGCGGTCAACGAGCACTTCGAGGTGCAACTCGCCCATGCCGGAGATGATCGTCTGGCCGGTCTCCTCGTCGGCACGCACCCGGAACGTCGGGTCTTCATCCGAAAGCGAGTAGAGCGCCTTGCCGAGCTTGTCCTGGGCATCCTTCGATTTCGGCTCGATGGCGACGTGGATCACCGGCTCCGGGAACTCCATGCGCTCGAGGATGATCGGATGGTCCTTGTCGCAGAGCGTGTCGCCGGTGGTCGTCTGCTTGAAGCCGAGACCGGCCACGATGTCGCCGGCCATGGCGACGTCGAGATCCTCACGCTGGTTGGCGTGCATGAGCAGGATCCGGCCGAGCCGTTCCTTCTTGTCCTTCGTCGAGTTGTAGAGCTCCGAGCCTTTGGACACCTGGCCGGAGTAGACCCGGAAGTACGTGAGCTTGCCGAACGGGTCGGCCACGATCTTGAACGCGAGCGCAGCAAACGACTCGTTCTCGTCGGCCCGGCGGTGGAGGACGGCGTCGGTCTTCGGATCGACACCTTCGGTCGGCGGAACGTCGAGCGGTGAGGGGAGAAAGTCGACGACCGCGTCGAGCATCGGCTGGACGCCCTTGTTCTTGAAGGCCGAGCCGCACAGGATCGGAACGAACTCGAACGCCAGCGTGCCGGTGCGGATCGCCCGCTTGATGTCGTCCTCGTTCAGCACTTCACCGGCGAGGTAGCGCTCCATGAGCGCCTCGTCCGAGGTGGCGATCGTCTCGAGGAGTTCTTCGCGGTACTGGGCGGCCTCGTCGGCCATATCGGCCGGAATCTCGACTTCGTCCCACGTCGCGCCAAGTTCTTCGTTGCTCCAGATGAGCGCCTTCATCTTCACCAGGTCGACGAGACCGACGAACGGGTTATCGGACTCGGCGCCACCGGAACCGATCGGCAACTGCAGAATCGCCACCGTTGCGTCGAGCCGATCCTTCACCATGTCGACCGTGCGGTAGAAGTTCGCGCCGATGCGGTCCATCTTGTTGATGAAGCACATGCGCGGCACTTTGTACTTGTTGGCCTGACGCCAGACCTGCTCGGTCTGGGGCTCCACACCGGCGACCGAGTCGAACACGGTGACGGCGCCGTCGAGTACGCGCAGCGAGCGCTCGACTTCGATGGTGAAGTCGACGTGGCCTGGCGTGTCGATGATGTTGATGCGGTGGTTGTTCCATACGCACGTGGTCGCCGCCGACGTGATCGTGATGCCACGCTCCTGCTCCTGCACCATATGGTCCATCGTGGCGGCGCCGTCGTGGACTTCACCGATCTTGTAGCTCTTCCCCGTGTAGTAGAGGATGCGCTCGGTCGTCGTCGTCTTCCCGGCATCGATGTGCGCCATAATGCCGATATTGCGGGTGCGATCGAGGGGGAACTCGCGGGCCATTGTCTTCTCGTTCAGTTCAGGTAGGGGTGGATCAGGCTGTCAAGGAAGTGGTGCTGCGTCGGTTCGAGGACGAACCCAGGGTCGTTACCAGCGGTAGTGAGCGAAGGCCTTGTTGCCTTCAGCGGTCTTCTGCACGTCGTCGCGCTTCTTCACCGAAGCACCGACGCCGTTGTTGGCGTCGAGGAGTTCCGCGGCCAGACGCTCGGCCATCGACCGCTCGCGGCGCTTGCGGGCGTTTTCGACCAACCACCGGATCGCCAGGGTGTTTGCTCGGCGCGGCTTCACTTCGATCGGCACCTGATACGTGGCGCCACCGACGCGACGGCTCTTGACCTCCAGCGCGGGGCGTACGTTGTCCATGGCCCGCTTGAGCACGGCGAGCGGTTCGGCCTGGGCCTTCTCGGCCGCCTTGGTCATGGCGTCGTAGACGATCTTCTCGGCCGTGGAGCGCTTGCCCTCGAGCAGCACCTTGTTCACGACGTTGGAGACGAGTACCGAGTTATAAACCGGATCCGGGAGGATCTCACGGCGGGGGGCTGGACCCTTGCGAGGCATGGTGTTGGCGTTCCTTGTTCTTCGTTGGTCTGTAGGCGAGCAGCGCTAGAAGGCGCGGGTCACGGCTTCTTGGCGCCGTAGCGCGAACGGGCTTGCTTGCGGTTCTTCACACCGGCGGCGTCGAGCGTGCCGCGGATGATCTTGTAGCGGACACCCGGGAGGTCCTTCACTCGACCACCACGTACCAGAACGATCGAGTGCTCCTGGAGGTTGTGGCCCTCGCCCGGAATGTACGCGGTGACTTCGACGCCGGAGTTCAGGCGCACACGGGCCACTTTGCGCAACGCCGAGTTCGGCTTCTTCGGAGTGGTCGTGTAGACGCGAGTGCACACACCGCGACGCTGCGGCGAACCCTTGAGGGCCGGGGTCTTGGACTTCTCGACCTTGGACTCGCGGCCCTTGCGGACCAGCTGCTGGATGGTGGGCACGTAGTACTCCGAAGTAACGCTGGTGTCGTGTGACGTGAACGAATAGGGAACTGTCGAAAGGTGTTCGTGGCGAGGCGGGGGCCCTGCGCACGGAACGAGAAAGCATAGCCGACCGGGAAGCTCTCCCAGACAGGCCGAAAGAAGGCTCAACCGCGGAGGGAGCCTCGGACACCGTACCGGTGAAGCGCAGTGCAGAGGCGGATTGTGTGACGGCCCCGCCTCCCGGCGGGGTCGTCAGTGAATCCGATGCGTACGAGTCTCAGGCGTCGTTGCCGCCGAGCACCCGCAAGGCTTCTGCCCGGCGGGATTCGGCGTCGGCCTCGTCGGCGACGAGCGCCGACAGGATCGTTTCGTCATAAGTGGCGCTGGGCGCCGGGGGAAGGTCGGCGTTGATGCCGGCCAACCAGGCCGCCAGGCTCTCGGGGCTCTCGGCGGCGGTGCCGACAGTGGCAACGACACCCTCGAGTTCCATCGCCACGTCGCGGTAGCGGGGCATGCCCGTACCGGCCGGGATGAGCTTGCCGATGATGATGTTCTCCTTAAGACCGAGGAGGCCGTCGCTGCGGCCTTCGATGGCCGCTTCGGTGAGCACGCGGGTGGTCTCCTGGAACGACGCGGCGGACAACCACGACTCGGTCGCCAGAGACGCCTTCGTGATACC
>JANMYF010000354.1:0-12928 GCA_031381685.1 Acidimicrobiia bacterium | reverse complement strand
TCCGTCCCGTTGAGCTTCACGTTCGAGACCTTCTTCCCCGTCGGGGCACTGGCCGTCCAGGTGTAGGTGAAGCCCTTCGAGACCGACAGGATGCGATTGGCGCCCGGTCCGGGGTTGTCGAACTGCTGTTCCAGGGCCTCGATGATGTCGGCGCCGGTCATGGTCAGCGTGACCAGGTTGTTGCCGAACGGCTGCACCGAGAAGGACTCGCCGTAGGTGACGTCACCGACGGCTTCGCCGCCGCTGATCTGCGAAGCGACCAGGTCGGTGCGGATGCCGCCGGGGTTCATCAAGGCGATGACGGCTTTGCCGTCGCCGTCGCCGGCGGTGGCAGCGAGTTGGGAGTCGACGAGCAGGTTTCCGAGGGGCGACTCGCCGGCCGGGTTGTTCGCCCTCACGATGTCGCCGGTGATCTTGCCGATCACGCGGCTCGTCTTGGGTGCCGTGCGGATCTTCAAGCGGTTGATGTACGCGCTCACGTCGGCGGCCGGAGTGACGTCGCGGGTCACGATGACGTTGCGAGCCGTCGCGCCGACCACTTTGCCGCTCGCCTTGTTGATCGTGAGGTCCAGCTTGGTGATCAGGCGGCCGAACGAGGCGGCGCTCGTCACCGGTTTGCCGTTGATGGTGCAGATGTAGGCCTGGTGGGTGTGGCCGGTCACGAAGGCGTCGACGTCGGCGGTCGTCTTCTTGACGATGTCGATGATCGGTCCGGTGATGCCGTTGCACCCGTTTGGATCACCGTCAGCCGGAGTGACTCCTTCGTGGATGAGGGCGACGATCGCGGTCACGCCGTAGCTCTCCTTGAGCAGCTTCGCCGTCGCGTTGATCGCCGTCGCCTCGGGCAGGAATTTCAGTCCCTTGACGCCCGAAGGTGAAACGATCGTCGGTGTGGTCTCCAGCGTGACGCCGATGAAGCCGATGCGGACGCCGTCGACCACGCGGATGTCCCAGGACGGAAGCACCGAGTTTCCCGACCTCTCCTCGACGACGTTGGCGGCAAGCACCGGGAAGGTGGTGCCCGCATAGGTGCCTTCGAAGCACCCTTCGACGGGATGGCATCCCCCGACGGCGATCCGCTTGAGTTCGACGATGCCCTCGTCGAACTCGTGGTTGCCGACGCCGAGCACATCGAGACCGATCATGCGCATCACCTCAACCGTCGGCTCGTCCTTGAAGATCGCCGAGAGCAGCGGCGAGGCGCCGATGAGGTCGCCGGCATGTACGACGAGGGTGCGGCTGTTCTGATCCCTGAGGCGGCGGATGTGCGTCGCCAGATACTCGGCTCCGCCGGCGTTCGTGGTGCCGATGCGTCCGCTCGAACCCGCCGGCGGCTCGATGTTGCCGTGGAAGTCGTTCAGACCGAGGATCTGTACGTTCATCGTGTCGGAAGGCGCCGTCTGCGCGTCGACGGGTGCGGTGGACGCGAAGAGTGCGGCCAACGCGGCGCCAACGGTCGCGAGACCGATGAGCCGAGAACGGGTACGAATACGGGACATGTGACCTCCGCGGTGGGTTAGGGAGATAACTGTACGGAGGAAATGGACCCCGCGATCACCCACAACGCAACTGAGAATCAGTGCCGGGGGAGCGTGGAGACCACCACGAAGCCTTCGCCCGGAAAGGCCCCCTCGACGAACCAGGTCGATCCGCTCCCGGCCAGGACCGGGACCAGGCCGGTGTGCTCACGCAAACGATCCCGCCACGCGGCGAGCCGAGGTTCGACGATGAGTGCTGCGGGCTCGAGATCGTTCGGACCGTCCGCCCGCGGTCCGCCGAGGGCATCCCACGCCCGGTAGACGGCCGGGGTGGACACGCCGAACGGAGGCGTGCACAGGGTGAAGGTCTGGTCTCGATGGGCGAGCGGCTCGCAGATCTCCCCGATGCCGCTGACCCGCGCTCGGCCGCCGTGGATGCAGAACGACACATCGGCCCCGAGAATGGCTGCCTCGCGAACGTCTCGCTCCGTTGTGCGCCCGGCCCAGCGGAAAACCGCTGCGGCATCGGACGAGCCCCCACCAAGCCCACCTCCCGCGGGAATCCGCTTGGTGAGGACGACGTTTGCCGTGCGTCCCAAGTGGCGGAGGGCCCGGCGGACGAGGTTGTCATCATCGGCGTGAACCGGAAGCGCCCCCGACGCCGTTGCTTCCGTCGCGATCGAAAGCGCGTCGCCTTTGGTGAACGCGAGGGTGTCGGTGAGGTCGAGTGACACCATCTCGGCCTCGATCAGGTGGAAGCCGTCGGGCCGGACCCCAGTCATCCGAAGCGAGATCGTCAGCTTGGCGGGTGCGAGCTCGATGTGCACCGGCGTCGGTCGAACAATGGAGCTCATGGCGCGGGCGACTGCACGGCGCGGGCGCGGGCTTCAACCGCGGCCGCGAGACGGACCCACGCCTGTACGTCGAGTTCCTCGGCCCGAGCGGTCGACGCCACACCGGCGGTGGCGAAGTCGGCGTCGAGAACCATCCCGGCGAGGTTGCCACGCAGCATCTTGCGTCGTTGCGAGAAGCCGAGTTTGACCAAACCAAAGATCGTCTGCGCGCGTACGAGGCTATCCGGGACGATCGGCCCGCCGGGGTGGCGGTCGATGCGGACGAGTCCCGAGTCGACATTCGGTCGAGGCAGGAAGACGGTGGGCGGAACAACCCCGACCATGCGCGCGACCGCCCAGTACGCCACCTTGACCGTGACAGCGCCGTAGGCGCTCGTCCTCGGTGCAGCCGCGAACCGTTCGGCAACCTCCTTCTGCACCATGACGAGCATCACGGTGATCTGCGGCACGAAGTCGAGCAAGTCCGCGACAAGGGGCGTGGCGATGTTGTAGGGCAGGTTGGCCACAAGGGTGTAGGGCCCCTGTTCGGCGGGGAGGACGTCGTTCCAGTCGAGCTCCATCGCGTCTGCGTGGAGCACGGTGACGTTGCTCCGCCCGCGGGTGTTCTCTCGTAAGCCCTCGATCAGGTGTCGGTCGATCTCGACCGCCAGGACGGACGCCCCGGTTTCGGCCAGCGCAAGGGTGAGCGAACCGAGCCCGGCTCCGATCTCCACCACCTTCGCGTTCGCGTCGACATCGGCGAGGCGGACGATCTTGCGCACCGTGTTCGGATCCACGACGAAGTTCTGCCCGAGCGAACGGCTCGGATGGCCGCCCGTCTGATCGAACCAGGCCTGAACCTGCTGCCGCGAGAGCGTCATGCTTCGCCCAATCGGAACGCTCGCGTCGTGTTGGCGAACGTCGCCTCGGCCACTTCGGCCACGGACATGCCCCGTGCCGTGGCCACCGCCTCGCCGACGTAGGGCACCCAGGCAGGTCGATTCGGCTTGCCCCGGAACGGCATCGGCGCCAGGTAGGGGGTGTCCGTCTCCACCAGCAGTTGATCGAGCGGAGTCAGCACCGCCGCCTCTCGGAGATCGGTCGCCGTCTTGAAGCTGACGATGCCGGAAAAGCTGAGGTGGACCTCATCATGGATCGCCAGGCAACGCTCCGCCTCCGCGGGGCCGCCGGAAAAGCAGTGGAAGATCGTCGCCCGCGGCGTCCCCTCGTCGGCGAGGATCGCAAACGTGTCGTCCCACGCCTCGCGTGTGTGGATCACCAGCGGCAGGTCGTAGGCGAAGGCGAGCCGGATCTGCGCGGCGAACTCGACTCGCTGCACCTCACGTGGCGAATGGTCGTAGTGGTAGTCGAGCCCACACTCCCCGACGCCGACAACGCGTGCGGCCCTGGCATCGGCGAGGAGCATCGGCATCCACGACGACCCCTGCGTGGCGTCGTGGGGGTGGAGGCCGACCGTGGCCCACACGTCGTCATGTTCGGCCGCGAGCGCGATCGCCGCCTGAGAGGTGGGCTCGTCACAGCCGACGTCGACGAATCGGGTGACTCCGGCACGGCGCGCCTCGTCGAGCGCAGCACCGGCATCGATGCGCACGTCGTGCACGTGGCAGTGCGAATCGAACCATTCCACGGCAGTTGTCATCGTCCGGTCGCCCCGATGGGTGGGCGAGTGATCGGGCACGGGAGCACCTGACTACGTTAGGTGGGATGACCTCGGCCGCCGGCGAAGCCACTCCCTCCCCGTCGGGGCCCGAAGCGACGGCGGCATCTGAACCGAGCCACGAGGGGGCGCGAGGGATCGCTCGGCGCATCGATCACCTCGGACGCATCGTCATTCCCTCGGAGTATCGCAAGGTTTTCGGGATTGAGACCGGTGACCTGCTCGACATGACCATCGAAGGCGACGCCGTGCTCGTCCGCCGCTTGGAACGCTCTTGCGTGTTCTGTCACTCCCTCGACGACCTCGGCATGTTCAGAGGCAAGCTGGTCTGCCACTCCTGCCACACCGCTCTGCGTCAACCGCTGAGCTGAAAGCCGCCGGTCATTCAACGACCGGCCGATGGGCATGCCTGCTCATGCCGACGGTCCTTCTTCGGCGGGCACTCGGGTGACCGCCAAGGAGTACACGTGACGTCGGGGCAAGCCGGTCGCTGCCGCGACAGCGTCGACCGCCTCTTTCGTGCGGGCGCCGCGTTCTCGTTCGACTGCCAGCATGGCCCTGATCGTCTCGTCATCGGTCGCCGTCGCTTCTCCGTCGATGGTCCGCCCGGCGACCACGATCACGTATTCCCCGCGTGGCTCCGCGGCACCTTCGGTGGTGAGCGCGTCGAGCACCTCACCCAACGTCCCGCGCCGGGTTTCCTCGAAGCGCTTCGTGAGCTCCCGGCTGAGGCTGACCCTCCGATCACGACCGCAGACCATGGCCAGATCGGTAAGTGTACGGACTACTCGATGGGGAGCCTCGAAGAGAACGATCGTTTCGAGGGTCGCTGCCGCAGCGGCGAGTCGGTCCTGCCGTTCGGCGCCCTTCACCGGAAGAAATCCCTCAAAGGCGAAACGGGCCGTTGGCAGGCCGCTGATCGCCAGCGCCGTGAGCGCCGCACTCGGACCGGGGACGCACGTCACGGCGAAGCCGGCGGCAACGACCGCAGCCACCACCCGCTCTCCAGGGTCGGAGATGGCGGGCATGCCCGCGTCGGTGACCAGCGCGACGCACTGCCCACGTGCCAGGAGTTCGACGATGCCGTTCGCCGCGTTGTGCTCATTGTGCTCATGCACGGCAAGCATCCGCTTGCCGTCGATGGCCGCTGCCGAGAGGAGTTTGCGGGTGTGGCGGGTGTCCTCGCACGCTATGGCATCGGCGAGGCGCAGCACCTCGACAGCCCGTGGCGAGAGGTCACCGAGATTGCCGATCGGGGTGGCAACGAGGATCAACTCGCCCCGTCCGGCGTCGGCCGGGAGCGGAAGGGGGCGGTCGGGACGGGTCACTGCTCGACCCTCAACTGATCCCCCACCCGGAGACCCCAACGACCGAAGGCTCCTGCGTCGGCTTCGAGAACATGGCGCGCCCGGAGCACAACGACGCCGACGCGCCGAGGCGACATCGTCCGTACACAGAGCACGTTCATCGACGCGTCGAGATGGGCGACGTCGATGGCAAATCGCATACCGAGGGTGTGCACACTCCGGCACTTCTTGATCAGCAGCGCTCCGCCGTCGACGGAGGCCCGTCCGAGGAGTCCGCGGCGGCGCGCGGCGCGCGTCTCGGCAACTTCGACGTCAATGCGGCGTCCGTCCCCGATCAGGAGTGCCGGCACCGGTGACCTCGCCACACGTTCCGGGTGGACTACTTGGAGACGTTGAACTTGAAGTCGACGACGTCGCCGTCCTGCATCTCGTAATCCTTGCCCTCGAGGCGCAGCTTGCCGACATCACGGGCCTTGGCCATGGAGCCGCATTCGAGCAGCACATCCCACTGGATGGTCTCGACCTTGATGAAACCCCGCTGGATGTCGGAGTGGATCTCGCCGGCGCATTCCGGGGCCTTCGCTCCGGCCCGGAAGGTCCACGCGCGCGTCTCCTTCTCGCCGGTCGTGAGGAACGTCCGCCGGCCCAGCATCTCGTAGGCCGACTTCATGAGACGCGGGAGCGCACCGTCGCCGAGTCCGAACCCGTCGAGCATTTCGCGGCGCTCGGCCTCGTCCATCGTGGCGGCCTCGGCTTCGAGCTGCACGCACATACCCAGAACCTCGCCATAGGGCCCGAAGAGCTCACGGACCGGGGCGGCCTTGGCGTCGATGTCGTCGAGATCGTCATCGCCGACGTTGACGACGGCAAGGACCGGCTTGTTGGTGAGGAGGAAGAACTCCTTCAGCAGCTCCCGTTCGTCGGCCGACATGGGCGTGCGATAGAGCGGTGTCCCATCGGCGAGGAGCGTCTGCGCGTGTTCCAGGGCGGCAACGGCGGGGAGCAGGGTCTTGTCGAGCTTGGCCGCCTTGGCCCGTTTGGTGACCTGATTCTCGACGGTCTGCAGGTCGGCGAGGGCGAGTTCGATCTCGACGGTGGCGAGGTGATCGAGCGGGTCCGACGATCCGGGGACGTCGTCGCCGGTCGATCCCTTCTCGAACGCCCGGAGTACGAACACGATCGCATCGACTTCGCGGATGTTGGCGAGGAACTTGTTGCCAAGGCCTTCGCCCTTGCTCGCCCCTTCGACCAGGCCGCCGATGTCGACGAACTCCACGGTGGCGTGGACGATGGTCTTCGTCTTGGACATGTCGGCAAGTGCGAGCAGACGCGCATCGGGCACCTTGGCGCGGCCGATGTTCGGCTCCTTCGTGGCGAACGGATACGGGGCGGCCAGCGCACCGCCGCCGGCCAGGGCATTGAACAGCGACGACTTCCCTGCATTCGGCAGACCGACAAACCCAAACCGCTCCATAGGGGCTTCGAGGTTACAGGTGAAGTGGCGGAGCCGACTTCCGGAAGGTCACGACCTGACCTCTCGGGGCCGCCGTTCAGGGGGCATGCCGGGCGCGGCTATCGTTGACCCCCTTATGCCGTCGAAAAAGCGCAACAAGAAGAAGACCAACGCCCGTCGCAAGAAGGCGAACCACGGCGTCAAGCCGAACATGGGCCGCTGAGCTTCGCTCGCCCCTTCGCTTTCCCCGTTGTTCCGCTGGTCGGTCAGCCCGCAAGGCTGGCCGATTTTCGCGTCCGGACGTCCGGCCGGCGCTGCGGTGATCCACCACTCGCCACGTCTGGGCCATGGCCGGCGTCGGGGTGATGACCGGAAGCGCTCGCTTTGTTCTCGCCGCAGGCACTTCCCTGCTCTTCGTGTTGATCTTGGAGATCCGGTCGTTGCCCTTGCTCAGCCTCTCGACGCCCGTCGATGGGCACACCTCTTCTCGAGCGAGACCAACACCGATGCGGAGTCGAGGTCGACGGTGCGGCGGACACGGTCGGCCGGAAGACGCGTTTCGCACGGGCGAGGCGCCGGTAGCGTCCTTTCCAACGTCGCCGAATCCGGCCAGCCATGACCGACCGAGCTTGCGCACCGGAGAGTGCCGAACGGGCCGGGCGAGCGGGACCAAGGGCCCCTGCGGAACCGGCCGGACTCCATCATCGTCAAGACATGGACACCGACCATGCCGCGAAGCAACCGGACGGCACCTTCTCGACCTCAGTCGCGACCAGGACAGCGTTGCCATGAGCACCGGACGGAGTGCAGCGGGATTCTGGACGACGATGCCTCTGGAGGAGTGTCTCGGCTTGTTGAGCACCCATCACGTGGGGCGGCTGTGTGTCATGGAGAATGGGTTCCCCGTGGCGTTCCCGGTCAACTACCGGATCGTGCCCAACGTTGACGGGGGTGCGGCCGTCGTCATCCGTGCGAGAGCGGGGAGCGTGCTCGATCAGGACGCCGTGCCCGTCGGATTCGAGATCGATGGAATCGACGAGCAGACGGAAACCGGATGGAGTGTCGTCCTACGAGGCACCCTTCACCGAGCCGACGGTACGACGCCTGCGTGGCTTCACAGCTGGGATCCGCGTCCGTGGATCGGACCACGGGACAGTTGGCTCTACATCACTCCGGTCGAGACCACCGGTCGACGGCTCGTGGCGTCCGTCATCGAGTGGGCGGTGTCATTCCGGGGCTACCTCTGACGATGTCGGGGCCGTTGCGTGAACCTCACGTGACGGAAAGGAAACGGGTATCGCAATGTCAGGTTTCGGTATCGACGATGTTCGACGGGTGTCGGTAACAGACCTGGCGGTGCTGTGCCCTCGGGCAATGCTTGGGAGCCGCCCGCCGAAGTCATCGAAGAGAGGTTGAACGCCGTGTCGGTCAGCTCTCTCTTCGGTGCCGTTCTCGCCACGTGGTTGGTCATCGGTGCGACGACCGGGGTGGTGATGGGAAGACGGGGTCACGCGGCCTATGCATGGACGTTCTTCGGTGCCGTGCTTGGCCCGTTGGTCCTTCCGCTGGCGGCAGTCGCCATCCGCAATGAGCGCGATGCCACAGCGTCGTTGGTCGCCACCGGCGCCGCCGGGCGGGGTCCTGTCGATGTTCTCGTCGGAATCGATGGGTCGCCGGAAGCGTCCGCGGCTGCCCGTGCCATCGTTGCCCTTGTCGCTGACCGATTGGGCCGGTGCACCCTGGCATGGGTCCTTGACTTCGACACCGCCACAACAGGGATGGTTCGGGGGGAACGCGAGCGCGCCGCCGCGGAGCTCGGCCGGGTAGCGGCGCTGCTGCATGCCGAGTTCGCGGTCGTGGCCGAAACGGTCCTCTTGACGGGGCGACCCGCCGATGCTCTGGCGAGCCGATGCCGAGAGGAGCGGTTCACGTTGATGGCGATCGGACGTCGCGGCAGCGGCGCGTCCACATCGCTGCTCGGAAGCGTCGCCGGCACGTTGGCACGCGAAGCTCCTGCGCCGGTGCTCATTGTCGGCGATGACCGCGGAGATCCGCGGGCGTTCGATCCAGGGCGAAGCCATCGTTGAACCGGACCCCCGCAGAGATCGGCGAGACGAAGTGCCTGACATGACCGACGCGTTGATTTCTGCGGACCGCACCTGCAGCGAGGCTTGGCGGCTCGATGTCGTTGACGTCGCGGAGGAGTTGGACACCGACCTTCGCATCGGGCTGACGTCCGCCGAAGTGGCGGCACGCCTCGCCTCGGGCGGCCCCAACACGCTTGACGCCGCGGTTCAGGTGCCAGCGTGGCGCAAGTTCCTTGCGCAGTTCGTCAACCCCCTCGTGTATCTGTTGCTGGTTGCCGTTGTCGTGTCGTTGGTCGCCTGGATGCTCGATGGCAGTGAGGGCCTGCCACTGGAAGTGATCGTCATCGTCGGCATCATGTTCCTCAATGCCGTGCTCGGCTTTGTCCAGGAAGCCCGCGCCGAGCAGGCGGTCGCTGCGCTGCAGCGGATGACCGCAGCATCGGCGACGGTCGTGCGCGACGGGCGAGAGCAACGGGTGCCCTCCCACGGCGTTGTCGTTGGTGATGTGCTGATGCTGGGCGAGGGAGATGCCGTCAGCGCGGACGCCCGAGTGTCGGAGGCGGCGTCGCTCTACGTTGCCGAAGCATCGCTGACCGGCGAAAGCGAAGCCGTGCTGAAGGACTCTGCGGCGATTGCGGATGGCGTGGCGCTGGGAGACCGGGCGAACATGGTCTTCAACGGCACAGCTGTGATCCGCGGCCGAGGCCGAGCGCTCGTCACCGCAACCGGCATGGACACCGAAATGGGCAGCGTTGCCCGTCTTCTCGGGGCGACCGAGCAGCAGCGAACTCCTCTGCAAAATGAAGTGGACCGCATCGGGCGAATGCTGGGCGGTGCGGTTGTGGTGATCACGATCGTCGTCGTGGCGACGATTCTGTTCACCACCGACGTCGACAGGGCCTCCGACTTCGTCGACGTCTTGCTCATCGGCGTGTCCTTGGCCGTCGCCGCGGTTCCCGAAGGGCTGCCTGCCGTCCTCTCGGTTGTGCTCGCTCTCGGCGTGCAGCGGATGGCCCATCAGCGGGCAATCGTGAAGAAGCTCTCGTCAGTGGAGACGCTGGGATCAGCGTCGGTGATCTGCACCGACAAGACCGGAACGCTGACGAAGAACGTCCTTCGTCATCCGCCGACCGACCAGTGGCCCAAGTGTGGTGGAGAACACGCGTCGACGATGTGCCGCGGTCCTCAGATCCCGGTCGGATAGGTCTCCGGGGCTTCCCCGACCTCCCACACGGACGTCCGTTCGAGCGGCTCCAGCGCCGTGCTGTGATCAATGTGGATCACGCCGTCGAACTGATCGGCGAAGTGCGAATCGAGGTAGTGGCTTCGAAGCTCGGTCTGCGGGCGGTAGATCACGCCGATCGCCCGATGCCGCCGTGGCTCGCGCAGACGCTGTGCGAGTGCATCGTCAAGGCGAGTTCGCAGGAAGAACCGCGAGTGACCAACCTCGTGGAAGACGTCTTCGATGCTTCCCGGGAGCGCATCGCGCACTCGCTTTCGTTCCGCGACGGCCCCCCAGTCGGACGCTGCCGTGACGGTGCCCTTGTAGGTCGTGAACCCCACGAGGAATACGTCGTCCGCACCGTATCGCTGCCGTACCACCTGGCCCACGTTGAGCTCGCCGTGCCGACCCATCGAGGTCGCCCGGGCATCACCGACGTGGGAGTTGTGCTCCCAGATGACCATCTTCGACCGACCGAGCTGAGCAGTCTGATGAACGTGCAACGCTTCGAGCGTGTCGGACAGGTGGAGGTCGCGTAGGTTCCACGTCGACACGCGGTCGCCGAACATCTCCCGGTAATACTCCTCGGCCGCGTAGACCACGCGCGCGTTCTGCTCAGCGAAGAACAACTCGTCGCGCCCGACCCACCCGTCGAGGGCGAGATAGCGGGCCGCACTGTGCCGGAGCTCGATCAGCTGGGCGACCACTTCGTTCTCACATGGTGGTGTCAACTGCAAACGGGCGCGGGCGCCGTACGCCTGGCCCTCACGATCAGCCTCGTCAAAGCAGGAGTACCGAGCGCGGGCACGAGCTGCCGCAGCCGGATCGACCCGGTGGAGATAAGCAATGACCGCCTCCATCGACGCGTGCATGCTGTAGAGGTCGAGTCCGTAGAACCGAACCCGCCGTTCGGGTGCCAGCGTCGCGTTGTGCGCCCTCAGCCACTCGACGAACCCGACGACCTCACGGTTGCGCCACATCCATGCCGGGAAGCGGCGGAAATCGGCCAGCGCCGCCTCGGCCATCGTGTCCTCCGATGCTCCACCCACGTAGCGGTTCACGCGATAGGCGTCGGGCCAATCCCCTTCGATGGCCACCGCCGTGAACCCTTGCTCCTCGATCAGGCGGCGGGTGATCGCGGCGCGCTCCCGATAGAACTCACGCGTCCCGTGGCTCGCCTCGCCCAGAAGGACGAACGAGCATCGCCCACGGCGTCGAGCAGATCGTCGTAGTCGTGCGAATCACCATGGAGGGGAACGCAGACACGGTCGATCAGGTCGGTCAGGTTTGCGGTGGTGCGCAACCGGTGCCGTAGCCATGCGTGTGCGTCGCGGTCATCGGCCCTCCGTTTCCGATCGTGGCCATCACCTTCGCAGCTACGACCCCTCGCTGGCACTGGACTTTCGCAACCGGACACCCAGCCATTCGTCCTCCGCCAATTCGCATCGATGCACGGCGGACCAACGGCTCGCTCGGGAAACGACGATCGCCTCTTCCGACGCCGAGCGCCGCCGTGTCTGAATGAAGACGTCCAACTGAACCAGGGAGGTTCATATGTCCACCGCACTTGTTTCCGCTCCCGAGTTCCGCACTCCGAAGATCTTCCGCGACGAGTGGCCGTTCGGTCGCCTGTTCGAAGGTTTCCGGGAGGTCGAGCCGACCATCCGAGTCGAGGAAACGCTCGACAAGGACACCTTGGTGATCAAGGCCGAGGCCCCGGGCATCGATCCCGAGAAGGATGTCGAGGTTTCGATGGCCAACGGCAAGCTGTTCATCAGCGTCGAACGCCGTGAGAGTTCCGACAGCGAGAAGAACGGAGCGACACGCAGCGAGTTCCGCTACGGATCGTTCACCCGTACCATCGCTCTGCCGGAAGGAACCCCGGTCACCGACGTCAAGGCGAGCTACAAGGACGGAATCCTCGAGGTCCGCGTACCGATGCCGCCGACGAAGGCCGCGGCGACGAAGGTCCCGGTGTCACGAGCCTGACCAGGTTGCCGTCATGCCCGGTGGCTGTTCGCAGCCACCGGGCAACGCGCGTGTAGGGAGCCACGATCACAGGAAGGATCGGTCGGGAGCGATGTTCGCCAAACGGGGCGCCATGTTCGCCAACCGGATCGACGCTGGCCGTCGACTCGCGGCGAAGCTCGAGCACCTTCGGGGAAAGGACCTCGTGGTGCTCGGGCTTCCGCGCGGTGGTGTGCCCGTGGCCGCCGAGGTCGCGCGTGCTCTCGGTGCGCCCCTCGACGTGATCGTGGTCCGCAAGCTCGGCGTCCCGTTCCAACCCGAGGTTGCCATGGGAGCCATCGGTGAGGACGGTGCCAGGGTCATCAGCCACGACCTGATCGCTTCGGCCGGCATCACGCTCCGGGACGTGGCACTCGTCGAGCAGCGCGAGCGCGTCGAGCTGGAGCGCCGCGCGCTGCGGTTCCGTCGGGATCGTCCGAGGCTCAGCCTTCGGGGCCGAATAGCGGTCGTGGTCGACGACGGCATCGCCACCGGGTCCACCGCCCAAGCGGCGTGCCAGGTAGCGCGCGCCCACGGCGCACGGCGGGTCGTTCTGGCTGTACCCGTCGCCCCTCAGGACTGGACACTTCGGCTGGCCGACGCCGCCGACGAGTTCGTCTCTGTGGAGACGCCCGAGCACTTCCGTGCGGTCGGCCAGTTCTATGCCGACTTCTCGCCGACAACTGATGAGGAAGTCATCGAATGTCTCGACCGGGCCGCAATCCCGAACCCACCTCCCGAGTTCGGGTGATTTGTTGCTGCCAGAGCAACAAATGCCCCAAACATGACCGGGAATCGGCAGACAAACGCCCCGCCATTCGCCGACCGCGGTAGAGCCCAACGGCCCTGTTGGAGGCACGGCC
>JANMYF010000242.1:0-7969 GCA_031381685.1 Acidimicrobiia bacterium | reverse complement strand
TGCTCGGTGATCTCCTGGGCCCGCCGGCGAAGGCGAGCATCGAGCGACGGGTCGAGAACAGTGATTCTGTTCATCCGTAACACCCCCTTAGGGTGCGAATATCGTAGCGCACGGGCTCCGACTGAAGTCGATTCGCAACATTTGTTCGCGAATCCGAAACAATCCGCACCAAAGCCACCCGGGGGTTCCCGTACGTTTCCCCACGTCAGTCACGGTTTCGCCCGCCCACCCAGCCGTGCCCGTATCGTCGCACGCGTGCCGTTTCGACCGCCGGGCGACCCCGATCGCTTCCCGATCGACCACGTCACAGACCAGGTTCTGGACGCGCTGGCCGGGGTCGGCGCGGCGATCGTCGTGGCGCCACCCGGCGCCGGCAAGACCACGCGGCTGCCCCTGGCGGTGCTCGATGCACCGTTCGCCGCAAGCGGGATGGTCGTGCTCACCCAGCCCCGGCGGCTCGCCGCCCGGATGGCCGCGGACCGTCTCGCCGAGACGGTCGGGAGTCGCGTCGGCGCGGCCATCGGCCTTCGCACCGGCGAGGACACCAAGGTCAGCGCTCGTACGAAGTTGACGGTGATGACGGGGGGTGTCCTCGTGCGCATGCTCCAGAGCGACGCATCACTTGGCGGCGTCTCGACGGTGCTCCTCGACGAGGTGCACGAACGAAGTCTCGACGTGGACCTCGCCATGGCGCTCCTCCGCGACGTCCGATCAACGCTGCGACCGGAGATCCGCATCGCCCTGCTCTCGGCCACGCTCGACGACACCACGATGGCAGCGGCATTCGACGCGCCCGTCGTCCGGAGCGAGGGCCGGGCCTACCCGGTCGAGCGGTTGTGGGAACCGGTCCTCGTCGCCGAGCTGGCGAAGGGGACGGCCGAGATCATCGCCCGCGAAGTGGCGGCGCTGGGGTCACCCGCCACGACGCTGGTGTTCGTGCCCGGGGCGGCGGAGATGCACGCCGTGATCCGTGAGCTCGAACGCCGACGGCATACGGCCACATCGATCGTGGCCCTTCACGGCGGCAGTCCCCGGGCCGACGTCGCCGCCGCCCTGCGTCCCCTCGAACCGGGCGAACAACGCGTGGTGATCGCCACGAATGTCGCCCAGACATCGCTGACCCTCCCCGGCGTCCGCCTGGTCATCGACCAGGGGCTCATCCGTCGCAGCGTCACCGATCCGTCGACCGGCCTGTCCCGCCTCGCGGTCGAAAGGGTCTCCGCGGCGACGGCAACCCAACGCGCCGGCCGATCGGGGCGAACCGCCCCGGGCCGGGCGATCGCGCTCTGGTCGGCCACGGAGCATCGGTCGCTCGACGAGTTCGACCGTCCCGAGATCGAACGGGCCGACCTCACCGATGTCGTCCTCGCATCGGCGGTGTGGGGCGCACGGTCGCGAGAAGCGCTGTCGTGGGTGAGCGCGCCACCCGAACCGGCGTGGGAGGCCGCGACTGCCAACCTTCGGTCGCTCGGGGCGATCGCCGCAGACGGATCGGTCACGACGATCGGCGCACGTATGGCGGCCATGCCGATCGGCGCACCGCTGGCCCGTGTCGTCCTCGGCGCGTCCGCTCTCCGACCCGAAGACCAACGCCGGGTGATCGCCCTGGTCGCCCTGCTGGCCACCGATCGACGCAGCTCGGCGATACCGCTGACGGAGCAGGCCGCCGTTCTCGCCGACGCCCTCGGCCAACCCGCCAGCCGGGGAGGGTTTGACGACGCCGACCGTCTCGCCCGGCGCCTCCTCCCGCTCATCCCGGCCGAGATCGTCGACCCCGCGGTGCAGTCTGTCGCCGGACTCCTCTCGCTCGCGCTTCCCTCTCGCATCGCCATGCGTCTCACCGCGAACGCGGCGCGCTACCGCTTCGCCGATGGCCTCGAAGCGGAGCTCGGCGAACACGATCCCGTACGCGGCGCGGCGGCGATCGTGGCGACGGAGGTTGACGCCGACCGTCGAAGGGGCCGGATCTTCTCCGCCATTGCCGTCGACGCATCCGAGCTGGAGATCCTGCACGCCGAGCGGCTCAGCACATCCACCTCGACGAAGCTCGACGGTGACGCGCTCGACGGGACGGTCGCGTCGGTGCGTGAGGTTCGCCTCGGCGCCGCCGTGCTGAGCCGGTCCGAGTCCCCACCTTCCGCAGACGACATCGTTTCCGCCGTGCTGGCACGCCTCGACGAGGACACCATCCGCCGGTGGATGCGCGGAAGCCCGCTGGAGACGATGGCCCCGCGAGTGGCGTTCGTCGCGGCGCGCAACGCGCTGGCCGGTGCGGACTCGATGTGGCCCGACCTTTCGCCTGCCGGCCTTCTCGCCGCCGCGCACGAGTGGCTGGTGCCGCTGCTCGCCGTCGCGAACCCCCGACTCCCGATGCGCAGCGTCTCCTCGGCCGACGCCCTGGCGTTGCTGCTCGACCGATCCGCACGCCAGGAACTCGATCGGCGGGCCCCCGACCGGGTGACGCTGCCGACAGGACGCGAGGTCGCGGTCGATTACTCCGGCGGAGCGGGGCCGACGATCCGGGCCAAGCTGCAGGAGTTCCTCGGCACCCGTTCGTCGCCGACGGTCGACGGTGTGCCGTGCGTGGTCGAGCTCCTCACCCCGGCGGGGCGTCCCGCAGCCATCACCGACGACCTGGCGCGGTTCTGGGAGGTCGGCTACCCCCACGTGCGAGCTGAGCTCCGGGGTCGGTACCCCAAGCACGACTGGCCGGCCGACCCGCTCGACGCGAGTCCGCAGCGCGGCGTCAAGCGGCGAACCTGACAACACCGGACCAGTAGGCGTCCTTGGCACGTGTCGGCTCGAGGGAACAACTACCGCAGCCGCGGCCAAGCACCACGTCGCCGGTCCGCGCCAGTCGTCCGCACGGTCGGCGCCGATGTCGTTCGCCGTCACCCAACCCGTCCGCATCTGGCGAACAGCTCCGGGATTGAGCCGTCGGCATGTGACGTGTGACACAATGCTCCCGCCCGCCAACGTGTTCGGAGTGTCGATGGAAGAACAGCTCGTCAGTTTCCTGCAACGGGTGATGCCGGATGCCGACTCGGTCAGCATCTCGGGCTTTGCCCCGATACCCGGCGGCTTCTCCCGGGAGACGTTCCGATTCGACGCCGTCGTCGTGCGGGACGGGGCTGAGGAGACACTGGCGTTCATTCTCCGCAAGAACCCGCCGGAAGCCGTCGCGCTCCTCCAGACCAGCCGTGAGGTCGAGCATCAGCTGATCGAAGCGGTTCGGGCCCACACCGAGATCCCGGTGAGCCGGAGCTACGGCGCCGAGATGGACACCAACGTGTTCGGCGAAGCGGCCATGCTCATCGAACGGATGCACGGAAGCGGGAAGACGAGCGACCTCTTCAACGAGGGACCCGATGCCCACCAGGCCGACGACGTGATGCGTCACCTCTGCGAAGTGCTCGTCGAGCTGCACACGACGGAGCTGGCCAAGCTCAACGTCGGCGGGCAGTTGAGTGATCCGCGTGGTGTCGGTATCGACACGTCGTCGTGGGACGCGTACATGGACACAACGTTCGAGTACTACGTCTCGTCGTATCCCACGATCGCCTACGACCCGGCGGCGATGGTGCTCCTCGACGCCGCGCTCACACTGCGACGCAACAAGCCACGTCCAATTCCGCTGGTCCTCGTCCACGGCGACTTCAATCCGGCGAACTTCCTCTACGAGAACGGCAGGGTCACGGCGCTGATCGACTGGGAGAACTCCCGTGTCGGCGACCCCCGCGAGGACCTGGGCTGGATGGTGGCCATGGACTCCATGAGCAACACCTCCGTCATGTCGCACCCGCGCGATGAAGGCGGCTTCCTCGCCTATTACAACAAGCTCACCGGCTGGGACATCACCCCGGAGGAGCTCGGCTACTTCATGATGTTCGGCACGATGAACATCGCCGTACCCGTCACCAACGCAGTGAAACGACGGGTGGCGAAGGACAACGAGGTCTTCTTGAACCTCTACATGCTCCAGCCGAGCATGCCCACGCTCGTTGCCTTCACCCAACTTCTCGGCTATCCAGGAGCGCCCGCATGAACACCAACCCCGGCATTGACGGGATGCTCGAAGGCGTCATCGTCGGCATCACGAACGAACTCATTCCCTTCCTCTCCAACGAGAAGGCGGTGGCCACGGCGATGATGATGCAGTCGATCCTCCAGGGGGTCCGCCAGACTCTCCCGGTCTACGACTCGTACCTCGTGCTCGAGCACAACGACATGACCGCCACGCTCCGAACGGCGGCCGCTGCGCTCGAGGGTGTCGCCGGCGCGGAGGCAGCCCGGATTCGCGACCGGGGCGCGACCCTCGGCGCCCTTCCCGACCTGCCGGCACCTCCCGACTCCGCCGAGGTGGAGCGTGCCTACACCGAGCTCGGACGCGCGCTCGAAGCGACTATCGCCGACCTCGACGTCATCCAGCGCGGCGGCGCCGACGCCGCAGCAGCGGACACGGCGCTCAACGCCGTTCGCGCCCACCTTGCTCCCCGCTATCTCCGCGACGTCGCCACCTTCACCCTCGCCGGGGGCTTCGTCGGCCGCGGCTGACCCACCGTTCGCCCGCGCCACTGCGTGTCGAGTTGGCGCCACGTTGTCGCCGAAACGACATCAGCAACCGGACAACTCGGCGCCAACTCGCCACGCATCGGCCATCCCGGGTTCGGGGTGCCGCGGCTGAGTTCGCCGGTCAGTAGCCGAGGCGGTCGAGCGCCTTCGGGCGCCGCTGCCAATCGCGGTCGACGCGCACGAACAGGTCGAGGTACGCACCCTCCGGGAGCTGGGCCCGCACAGCGGTGCCGACTGCCTTCACCACCGAGCCGTTCTTCCCGATGACGATCGGCTTCTGCGAGTCGCGCTCCACGATGACCTCTACGCGCACATACGGTCCCTTGCCTTCGCGTTCCTCCCAGTCGGTCACCCGGCAGGCGATCGAGTGGGGAAGCTCTTCGGAGGTGTGGTGGAGGAGTTGCTCGCGGACGAGCTCGGCGACCCAGAACGTCTCCGACATGTCGGCGAACACGTCGGTCGGGTAAAAGGCCGGCCCGAAGGGCATCCGACCGATGATCGCCTCGGTGAGCACGTCGACGCCTTCGCCCGTGGCCGCAGAGACCGGGAAGTATTCGGCGAACTCGAAGTCGCCCGACGTCCGCAGCATGGCAAGCACCTCGTCGCGGCTCGCGGCGTCGAGCTTGTTGACGATGAGGAACGCCGACTTCGGGGCCCGTGCCGCGACGAACCGGTCACCCTTGCCGAGGGGCATCGTCGCGTCGAGCACGACGCACACGAGATCCACGTCGCCGATCGATGAAGTCGCCGCGTCGTTCGTCCGCTCGCCGAGCAACGTTCGCGGACGCATCATGCCGGGCGTGTCGACGAAGATCACTTGAGCATCAGGCCGGTTCAGAATCCCGCGGATCTGTGTGCGGGTCGTCTGCACTTTGTCCGACACGATCGAAACCTTCGTGCCGATGATGGCGTTGACCAGTGTGGACTTCCCGACGTTCGGACGTCCCACGAACGACACGAACCCGGAACGGAACGAGCTCCCCCGCGCTCCCGCAGCGTCGGGGTCGGTCGGCCCGCCGCGGTCGACGGACGGGACAGCGGGGTCGGGCACCGCGGGCACCTCGGAGCCGGCCATCGCCCTACTGCTCGGTGTCGAGTGCGGGGGATTCGTCGTGGCCGAACCCGACGTGAGTGATACGCACCCGGCCGATGCGACGGCCCTTGACGCGCTCGGCGCGAAGCAGATGATGCTCGTAGCTGACGGTCTCTCCCTCATGGGGAACATGACCGAGCTGGTTGAACAGCAGTCCGCCGACCGAGTCCCAGTCCTCCGACGGCCATTCGACGCCGAGCAGTTCGTTGAGTTCGTCGATGAGCATCGTGGCGGTGACGATGTGGTCACCATTGGGGAGCTTGAGGACCTGTGCCTCTTCCACGTCGTACTCGTCGACGATCTCACCGACGAGTTCCTCGATGAGGTCCTCCAAGGTGACGAGACCGGCGGTGCCGCCGTATTCGTCGAGGACGACGCACATGTGGAACTTCTGGTTCTGCATCTCGCGCATCAGCTCGCTCACCCGCTTGGATTCCGGGCAGAAGCGGGCGGGCCGCACGATCGACACGACCGGAGCGTCCGGCTTCCCATCACGCAGGGCCCGCATCAGGTCCTTGGCATAGACCACTCCGGCGATGTCGTCCTTCGACTCGCGGATCACCGGGATACGGGAGTACCCCGCGCTGATTGCGACGTCCATCACGTCTTCGATCGACTTGTCGGCCGACACCGTGATCATGTCGGTGCGCGGCTTCATGACCTCGCGCACGATGGTGTCACCGAATTCGACGACCGAGTGGATCATCTCGCGCTCGCCATGCTCGATCACGTCGTCATCAAGCGCAGCGTCGGCGAACGCCAGAAGCTCGTGCTCGGAGGTCATCGGCGCGTCATTGATACGCCCCGGCAGGATGATGTTGCCGATCCCGACAAGACCTTTCGTCAGCAACCGGACCGGAGGAAAGCTGGTGAGCGTCAACACGAATGGCGCGACGGCGAGCGACACCTTGTCGGTGTGCTTCAATGCGTAGTTCTTCGGACCGAGCTCGCTGAAGATGAAGATGACGGCGAGTTCGAGGGTGATCGCAACGATGACGCCCCAAGCACCGAAGACCGGTTCGACGAGCAGACCGACGATCGTGGACATCGTGAGGTGCGAAAACAGCACGATGAGAAGCAACGGGCTGATGAACTTTTCGGGTGCCTCGACGATGCGCACGACGGCCTTCGCGCCGCGCCGGCCGTCTTCAAGAAGGCTCGCCGCGCGCATCCTCGTCATCCTCGTCAGCGCGGTCTCCGATGCGGCAAGCAATCCCGAGAACACGACGAGGAACAGGACGAACAGGATCTGGACGACCTGACCGGTACCGAACGATGCCGAACCCTCCGACGAACCGGCGGCGGCGAGCCAGGTGTTCATGACTGTGCCGAAGTGGACGATCGATGGAACTGCCTGAGCAGTTCCTGCTCGCGGGCTTCCATCAGTTCGGCCTCCGCGTCGTCCATGTGGTCCATGCCGAGCAGGTGGAGGATGCCGTGCACCACGAGCAAGGCGATCTCGTCGTCGAGGGTGCCGTTGTGATGGTCCGAGGCGTGTTCGGGGGCGTTCGTTGCCGCGTAGGACGGGCACACGACGACGTCGCCGAGCAGGAGTGGTAGCTCCTCGTCATCATCGTCGTCGCCGTGGGCCGGCAGCGGCATGCCCACGGGCGCGGCGATCGCCAGCGGCGGTATGTGGCGCGGCGACGCTTCCTCGTCGATCGGGAAGGACAGCACATCGGTCGGCCCGGTCTTGCCCATGAACTGGAGGTTGAGCTCGGCGATCGATGGCTCGTCGACGAACAGCAGCGACATCTCGACGCCCTCGTTGTTGCGGTCGACACCCTCAGCGGCGAGAACCTGCACGGCAAGCCGCAGCCAACGATCCGTGTCGATCGGGTGGTCGACCTGCTCGTCGGCCACAAACACTTCGATGTTCATTGCTGCCTGTCCGGGATGAGGAAACGGTGACGGTCACCGCGTTGATGAGAGCCGTTCATGGTTGGTACTCCAAGGGGAGGATTCGCCGTCGGCCGGCGCGTCTGGCTCCGTCGATCATGACGAGGCTTTCGTAGGCGCGCTCTGCAGTTCGTCATTGCGCTCGTAAGCATCCACGATGTCGGCGACGATGCGATGGCGGACCACGTCGGACTTTGTTAAGTACACGAACGAAAGACCCTCGATGGTGCCGAGGATCTTCTCGAGACCAGCCAATCCAGATCTCTCGCCGCGAAGGTCGACCTGGGTGACGTCGCCGGTGATCACGACCTTCGAGCCGAACCCGATGCGAGTGAGGAACATCTTCATCTGCTCGGGCGTGGTGTTCTGGGCTTCGTCGAGGATGATGAAGCTGTTGTTCAGGGT
>JANMYF010000221.1:0-29043 GCA_031381685.1 Acidimicrobiia bacterium | reverse complement strand
GCAGAATCCGCCCGTTTGGCCCGATGATGGCGACTTGGCGCCACGGAACCCATCCCTTTGTTCGAAAGCACTGCACGGCGGACGTCTCGGCGAAGCTCTCGGTCGGCGGGACCCAACCGCGTCGATCCAGAACGGCATGGATCGCCCGGTCGCCCGGAGCCGAGGACCCGCGGATGCGTAGTTGTTCGATCGTGATCATCCCCGCCCGGAGGGCGTGCTCGACGGCGAACTCGACCCGATCGACGGGATCGATGCCGTCGATCGTGGCGGCCCGGCGCAGAGCGTGTTGATCGTTCGCGAGGTGGCGGAGGACGGTAGCCGGGTGGGCGACCTCGACGTCGCCGATTCGAATGGCCGGCAACCAGCACCGTGTGCGGAGAATGCCCGGTTCGGACCGATAGCCGACGGGCAGACACAGCTGGGGCAGCCAGTCGACGTCACGAAACCCGTCGAGATGGAGCAGGCGGGCGGCAAAAGGGCCGGTGAGGACGGGTGGTGGTGCGATAGCTCTCGCCATTTCGCTCTCCGATGTGTCGTTCGGCTGAGCGGGGAAGGAGCCGCAACCCTCGCCGATCGTGAAAGGGCGCGTCGAGCGTCGAGGGCGTTGTTCCTCGGCTCCCGGCGGCCTGGCGCGCAGTTCGCCTGATTTCGCGCGCACCTCGACCGAATTCTGACGTCGACTCGCTGTTCTGAGCTGGTCTGCGCGCCAAATCGGTCGAAGTGCGCGTGAGACGGCTTCGGTACCGCACATCACTCCGCCTCGGCGGATTGAAGTGCGGCGGGACGGCAGCCGGGCGTGCGGGCGACGGCAGGAGGGGAAGTGCGGGCCACTGGCGGGAGGGGGCTTGTAGCCTGGTAGGCCATGTCTGACGCCGGTCCGCAGTCCTCCACACCCGCCACAGGCGGTCCCTCCTTCCGCTACACCGCCACGCTTGCGGGGGAGATCGAGGCGCGCTGGCAGGACCGCTGGGACGCCGAGGGCACGTTCCACACCCCGAATCCGACGGGTCCCTTGAGCGAGGGGTTCGACGCCGTCGCCGACGCCAAGAAGCTCTTCGTGATGGACATGTTCCCGTACCCATCTGGTGCCGGACTCCATGTCGGCCACCCGCTGGGCTTCATCGCCACCGACGTATTCGCCCGGTTCAAGCGGATGACCGGCCACAACGTGCTTCACACGATGGGATTCGATGCCTACGGTCTGCCTGCCGAACAGCACGCCGTGGCCACCGGTCAGCACCCGCGCATCAACACCGAGAACAACGTGATCACCTACCGGCGCCAGCTCCGTCGTCTCGGCCTCGGCCACGATCCCCGCCGTGCGGTGTCGACGACAGATCGCGACTTCCTCGAGTTCACCCAGCGGATCTTCCTGCGCATCTTCAACGCCTGGTTCGATCCGGAGGCGACGAATCCGCTCGGTGGACCGGGCGCGGCCCGCCCCATCGACTCGCTGATCGCGTCGTTTGCCGACGGCACACGCCCGACGCCGGACGGTCGGCCGTGGGCGGCGCTGACCGAACGGGAGCAGCGGACCCTGATCGACTCACATCGCCTCGTGTACTCGGCTGAGGTGCCGGTGAACTGGTGTCCGGGCCTCGGCACGATCGTCGCCAACGAGGAGGTCACCGCCGACGGGCGCAGCGACCGGGGCAACTTCCCCGTCTTCAAGCGGAACATGACGCAGTGGCTGATGCGGATCACGGCGTACGCCGAACGGCTGATCGATGAACTCGATCTCGTCGACTGGCCCGAACCGGTTCGGCTGATGCAGCGCAACTGGATCGGGCGTAGCCTCGGCGCACGGGTCAGCTTCACCAGCAACGCTGGTGACATCGAGGTCTTCACGACCCGTCCCGACACGTTGTTCGGCGCCACCTTCATGGTGCTCGCCCCCGAGCACGAGTTGGTCAGCGCGCTCACAGCAACCTCATGGCCGACGGGAACGGATCCGAGGTGGACCAACGGTCACGACACTCCCGCCGCCGCGATCGCGGCGTATCAGGCTGCGGCGGCATCCAAGTCGGAGGTCGAACGCCAGGTCGAGGCGAAGACGAAGACGGGCGTGTTCACCGGTTCGTTCGCGGTGAATCCGGTCAATGGACGAGCGGTCCCGGTCTTCATCGCCGACTACGTGCTGATGGGGTACGGCACCGGGGCGATCATGGCCGTGCCGAGCGGCGATCAACGTGACTTCGAATTCGCTCGGCAGTTCGGTCTGCCGATCGAGGCGACGGTCCGTCCGCCCGACGCATGGTTCGCTGAACACCATGTTGAGCCGTCACTCGACTGCGACACCTGGCCGATGGCCTACACCGGTGACGGGCCGGCAGTGAACGGGGTCAACGAGACCCTCAGGCTCGACGGCCTGGGCAAAGCCGACGCAATTGCCGCAACCATCGGATGGCTCGATGCGAACGGCCGAGGCCACGGGACGGTGCAGACCAAGCTGCGTGACTGGCTGTTCAGCCGTCAACGCTACTGGGGAGAGCCGTTCCCGATCGTGTACGACGAGATCGGACCGATCGCCCTGCCCGAGTCGATGCTGCCTGTCGATCTGCCGGACACCGATCAGTTCGCGCCGCGCAGTTTCGACCCGGATGATGCACAGAGCGAACCGGAACGCCCGCTCGACCGTCTCGTCGATTGGAAGAATGCCACGCTCGACCTCGGCAACGGAAAAGGTATGCGTACATATGTGCGCGAGACCAACGTCATGCCGCAGTGGGCTGGTTCGTGTACGTACTACCTGCGCTACATCGATCCGACCTTGGTCGAGGCCGTCACCGTCGAGGAGAACGAGCGCTACTGGATGGGGGATCGCGGCGCCGATCTCTATGTCGGCGGCGTGGAGCATGCCGTTCTCCACCTGCTCTACAGCCGGTTCTGGCACAAGGTCCTCTTCGACCTCGGCGTGGTCGGCACTCCGGAGCCGTTCGCCCGGTTGTTCAACCAGGGCTACATCCAGGCCTACGCCTATACCGACGAGCGCGGGATCTACGTGGAGGCGAGCGAGGTCGAGGAACGCAACGGCAAGTTCTTCTTCCACGGGGAGAAGGTCAACCGCGAATACGGGAAGATCTGCAAGAGCCTGAAGAACATGGTGTCGCCCGACGACATGTGCGAGTCCTACGGCGCCGACACACTGCGGCTCTACGAGATGTCGATGGGACCGTTGGAGCAGTCGAAGCCGTGGGACACCCGGGCCGTCTCGGGCGCGCACCGGCTCCTCCAGCGCATCTGGCGCGTCGTCGTCGACGAGGACTCCGGACACACTCGCGTCACGGATGCGAAGCCGACCAACGACGATCTCGTCGTCCTGCACAAGACGATCGAAGCGGTGCGGTCGGCGATGGACGAGCTGCGGGTCAACACGCCGATCGCCCGCGTCACCGAGCTCACGAACCACCTCACTTCGAACTATCCGTCAGGCGCCCCTCGTGCGCTGGCCGAGTCGCTCGTCCTGATGCTCGCTCCCTATGCCCCGCACATGGCCGAAGAGCTGTGGTCGCGCCTTGGCCATCCGGGATCGCTCATCCGGGCCCCGTTCCCCGTGACGGATCCGGCCTATCTGGTGGCCGATACCGTCGACGTTCCGGTGCAGGTGAACGGCAAGGTACGTTCCGTCCTGACAGTCGCAAACGGCACCGATGGCCCGTCGCTCGAAGCATTGGCCCGTGCTGACGAGAAGGTCGCGGCGCACCTCGACGGCAAGACGGTCCGCAAAGCAGTCGTCATCCCCGGCAAGTTGGTCAATTTCGTGGTCTCCTGATCCTCAATGTTGAGGCCTTGCGAGCGCACAACGCGGGTGCCAGGGATTTCTCACGTGGCGGGACTACCGTTGTCCCTCGTGAATTTCGCTACTTCCAGACGTTCGATCCTCCTCGGCGCCGTGGTCCTGACGGGGCTGGCACTTGCTGCCTGCTCGGAGAAGGACGTGGCCACTCCGGCGACCATCATCGAGGACACCTCGATCGGCTACGCCACGGCCGGAACTGACGCACCGACGACCCTCGCTCCAACGACCACGGTCGCGATGGTTGCGCCGAAGGACCCGAAGGACTGCCCAGCGGTCGACGGTTCGGCCCCCCAGAAGCGTGAGTTCAAAGCGGAGCCTCCGCAGTGCATCGATCTGACGAAGATCTACGTGGCCACGATGGAGACGTCGGAGGGCACCTTGACCTTCGACCTCCTCGCGTCGCGGGCACCGCGCACAGTGAACAGCTTCGTCTTCCTGGCCCGCCAGAAATACTTCGACGGACTCACCTTCCACCGTGTCGTGAAGGACTTCGTCCTTCAAGGCGGTGATCCGAAGGGCGACGGTTCCGGTGGCCCCGGCTACGCGTTCGCCGATGAACTGCCCAAGGCGGGGGAGTACAAGGTCGGTTCGCTCGCCATGGCGAACTCGGGTCCCAACACCAACGGGAGCCAGTTCTTCGTCATCTCCGGTCCGAACGGGGCATCACTTCCCCCCAGCTACTCCTATTTCGGCCAGCTGCAGGCGGGCAAGGGTGAAGATGTCATCAAGAAGATCGACGCGCTGTCGCCGTCGGGCGACGGACCCCCGACCAAGCCGGTCACGATAACCAAGGTCACCATCACCGAGAAGTAGGCGGCTCGGATCGCCGAGCGGGTCATCGAGGCAAGGCCACCCACCCGGGCTCTCCGCCCGCCAGCATTCGGCGCCCCCAACCGTGTAACCAAATCGGGGGCCGACGGGTCAGACAAGACGTGCTCGACTCCGCGCCGCAACGCCATCTTCGGACGCTTCCCGAACGCATCGTGGAAGGGTCGAGTCGGGGCACGCTCACCGTGTACCACCATGATGAAGGCGAGACAGTCACCTGGGCCCAGGTCCACGCCGACGCGCTCGTCCTCGCCGCGAACCTCCGTGATCTCGGCATCGGTCTCGGATTGGGCTCGCACCTCGCCATGCTCGGCCCGACCTCTCGTCGACTCGTCACGGCGCTGCAGGCCGCGTGGCTGCTCGGTGGCTGTGCGGTCATGCTGCCGCTGCCGATGCGGTTGGGTTCGCTCGACGAGTTCGCCGCGCAGACCCGCGTGCGGGTTCGCAACGCTGACTGTGCGGCGGTCCTGGTCGACCCCGACTTTGCTCCGTTCTTCGTCGCCGAAGCCGGTGACCCGCCGATCGTCGTCCTCGACGACGCCCTTCTCGCTCCGAGGGATGCGGCGCCGTTCCAGATCGCCAGGGTGGCGCGCGAGGCGCTCGCCATCCTGCAGTTCACGAGTGGTTCGACCTCGGCGCCGAAGGGCGTCATGCTTCCCCACCACGAGGTGTGCGCGAACCTCGATGCCATTTCGATGGGCGTTGAGCTCGATCGTGACATCGACGTCGCGGTGTCGTGGCTGCCGCTGTACCACGATATGGGCCTGATCGGCCTGCTACTGACGCCGATGACCACCGGAGCGTCGTTGGTGCTCGCTGGTCCGCAGGATTTCCTGGGCGCGCCGAGCCGGTGGATGCGGTGGATTTCTCGGCACCGGGGCACGCTCACCGCCGGCCCGAACTTCTCTTACGTGCTCGCCGCCCGGGCCCTGCACCGTGAGGAGCAACTTGACCTCTCATCGCTGCGGATGTCGCTCAACGGCGCCGAGCCGGTCGATCCGGCAACGGTCGATGCGTGGCTGGACGCCGGGGCGCGGCACGGCCTCTCTCGCGGCGCGGCGTTCCCTGCGTTCGGCATGGCCGAGCTCACGCTGGCCGGCTCGTTCCCACCCGTCGGCCGCGGACTGGTGACCGACACGGTCGACCTCGCGGTGCTGGAGACGGAGCGCTTCGCTGCGCCTTCGACCCCAGGGGCGAAGGGCGCTCGTACGTTCGTGAAGCTGGGCAAAGCGGTCGAAGGCCTCGAGCTGCGCATCGTCGATCCCGAAGACGGACGCGTCCTGGTCGAGCGTGAGGTCGGCGAGCTGGAGATCCGCGGCACGAGCGTCACTCCCGGGTACTACAAGCGACCGGAGGCCACGGCCGCAGCCTTTCACGACGGTTGGCTGCGCACGGGAGATCTGGCCTACCTGGTCGACGGTGAGTTGGTGGTGTGCGGCCGCCAGAAGGACGTGATCATCGTCGGTGGCCGCAACGTGTGGCCCGAGGACATCGAGCGGGCGGTTTCGACGGTGAACGGGGTGCGACCCGGCAATGTGATCGCCTTTGGTGTACCGGGGCGCCACGAGAAGCACGAGAAGGAGGAGGTCATCGTCGTCTGCGAGACGAAGGCCGACCCCGCGGACTACGGATCGGTCATCGACGCCATCAAGCACCGAGTTCGCGATGCCGTTGGCCTACCGGCCCACGAGGTGGTCCTGATCGCTCCGAGCTCCATGCCGAAGACGTCGTCGGGCAAGCTCCAGCGGTCGGAGTGCAAGCAGCGATACCTGGCTGGCGCTCTCGAGACCGTCCTCGTCTGAGCTCGGACGGCGGTTCGTTCCGCCGGTGGGTTACGCCGCAGCCTTGAGGTCGGCGAGGATCTCGTCCCACAGGCCCGGTGCAGTTTGGTACGGGGCGTAGAAGCTGATGCGGTCGACGGCGTCGCCGCACCGTGCGGTGATGGCCGCGGCGACCTTTGACGGTTCGGCGACCACCGAGAAGGCTTCGAGTACCTCGTCATCGAGAGCCTCGCCCATCTCTTTCCATTTCCCCTGCTTGGAGAGGCCGTTGAGCTCCGTCTGCAGCTCGCCCCAGCCGTGGAGCTCGAGGACGGTGCGGTAGGCAGGTGTGGATCCGTAGAACGCGATCTGGGCCTTCGTGCCGGCCTTCGCCGCGGTCATCTCGGCCTCGTCGCGTCCGGTGGTGATGAACAGCGGGAGGCTGATCTCGAAGCCCGAGCGGGAGCGTCCGGCCTTGGCCAGGCCGCGGTCGAGGGCCGGGATGGTTACTTCTCGGAGGTAGCGGTCGGTGGTGAAGCCGTGGGCGAGGAAGCCGTCACAGGTTTCGCCGGCGGCCTCGGTCATGAGTTCTCCGACGCCGGCGAGGAACACCTTTGGTGCGCCGTGTGGGTTCGGGCCGGGATGGAAGAACGGGCTCATGAGAGTGTGGGTGTAGAAGTCGCCGCGGAACTCGAGCTTGGTCCCCTCGTTCCAGCAGGACCAGATGTGGCGCATGGCGAGGATGAACTCGCGCATGCGCGGCGCCGGGTTCGACCACGGCATGGAGAACCGCTTCTCGATGTGCGGCTTGATCTGGCTACCCAGGCCGAGGACGAAGCGTCCGCCGGACAACGCCTGGAGATCATTGGCGACCACGGCGGTGATCATCGGGTTGCGGGCGAAGGCCACGGCGATCGAGGTGCCGACGAGGACCTTCTCCGTGCCCTGGATGGCCATCTGCGACAGCAGGAACGGGTCGTGGTTCGTCTCCGGGATCCACACCCCGTCGTAGCCAGCAGCCTCGGCACGCTTCGCGCCGGCTGCCGTGTCGGTCCAGCTACCTGAGGCTCCACCATCGATTTTCATGCGATGACGGTAGCAAGCGTCCAAATCCTGGACCAACCAGCGTCCGGCGGTGCCCCGCCGGTTCGACGCGCACCTCGGCCCGATTGGCGCGCAGATCGGTTTCTCGCGGTGCCGCGAGTGCCATCTTGGACCGATCTGCGCGTGAAACGCGGCGATCTGCGCGCCAACTAGCCCTTTTGACGCGGCGACGAAGACGAAAGCCGAGCCAACAGCACCCGGGACGACATCCGGTGTGCTCAGCTACCCGGCCGCGACCTCGACGAGGGTGCGGCCGCGGACGCCCCCGGCGCGGATCGAACTCAATGCGGCGTCGAGTCCATGAAGATCGGTCCTCACCGCGATGGAGCTGAGGAGGTCGTGGGGTTTGAGGTCGGTGGCGCACCGCTGCCAGATCTCGGCCCGGGTGATCATGTCGACCTGGACGGAGTCGATGCCGAGGAGGTTGACGCCGCGCAGGATGTGGGGGAGCACCGTGCCGGAGAGTCCGGCGCCGCCGGTGAGACCCGACGCGGCGACCGACGCGCCGTAGCGGAGCTGACGGATCACGGTGGCAAGCGTGGTTCCACCGACGCAGTCGACGGCCCCGGCCCAGCGTTCCTTCTCGAGCGGCCGACCGGCCTCGACCGCGAGTTCGGTGCGGTCGAGAATGGTGGTCGCTCCGAGGGCCCGGAGGTACTCGTGCTCATCGGCCTTGCCGGTCGACGCGGCGACCTCGAAGCCCCGCTGGGCCAGCATGGCGACGGCAGTGGACCCGACGCCGCCGGTGGCGCCGGTCACGAGGATCGGCCCCCGGTCGGTGCGCAGCCCGGCCCGCTCCAACGCATGGACTGATTGTGCGGCGGTGAACCCGGCGGTCCCGATGGCCATCGCCTCCTGCACGCTGAGGCCGGCCGGGAGACGGAGCACCTGATCGGCCGGAAGGCGGCAGAAGTGGGCGTAGGCGCCATGGCGGGCCACGCCGATGTCGTAGCCGTGGGCGATCACGAGGTCGCCCACGGCGACATCGGCCGAACCGTCAACGGCGACGACGACTCCACCGACGTCGACCCCGGGCACCAGAGGACTGATCCGGGCCACACCGCCGTCGACCAGCGTGGCGAGCGCGTCCTTGTAGTTCACGCTCGACCACTGCACCTCCACCGTCACCTCACCGGCGGGGAGGTCCTCGGCCCGGAGCGAGCCGACGCCACGCGTGACGGTGACGATTCCGTCAGCGGCGGTGGTCTTGGTGGCGACGAACGCGGGGAACGACGAAGGCAGGGAGAACATGGGCTCGGGTCTACCCCATCGGGGCGCGATGCGAGAACTACGGCGCGCTCACTGCTCTCGCAGGTACTTCTCCAGTTCGGCGGCGAGCTCGTCGCCGCTGGGGAGATCACCGAGGTCGCCACCCGCCATGCCGAAGCGTCCGGGTCGCATCGGCATCTCCGACGCGACCTGCTCCTCGAGGCGGCGAACCATCTCGACGTGTTCGGGGTTGTTCTGCACGAGCTGGTCGATCTGGGCGTTCGCCGCAGTACCTGCGTTGCGGAGCTCGACGGTGTCGATCACCAAGCCGGTCACACGCGCGAGCGTCTCGAGAAGGGCCGAGGCGGCGGCCGGGAACGGCATCGCTGCGGCGTAGTGGGGAACGCGTGCCCACAGACCGACCGCGGGACGGCCCGCTTCGGCGAAGCCCCGCTCGATGGCGGCCTGAACACCTCCCGGGATGTCCATCGTCGCTTCGAGGTAGCCGACCTCGTCGGCGAGCTTCTGGCTCGTCGCCGTGGCGCCGATAGAGACCGGCCTGGTGTGCGGGGCCGCTGCCGGAAACGCCCCGAAGCCGACGCACAGCCGGACGTCGAGGCGCTCGACCACTTCCATAAGCGCGCGTACAAAAGCGTTCCATCGCATGTCGGGCTCGGGGCCTGTGAGCACGAGGAGGTCCTGTCCGGCGGAATCGCGTCCGTGGCGCATCTGCAGGCGTGGCCAGCGGAGCTCGGTGTTCACACCGTTGATGAGCCGCATCGTTGGGCGGCGGGCGCGCTGATCGAGGAGCTCATCGGTGTCGAAACGCAGAAGCCGATGCGTGCGGATCTGCTGCTTCAGTGTGCCCACCGCCGTGGCGGACGCGTAGCCCGCTTCGATCCAGCCTTCGAGCGCCACGACGAGCACCGGATCCTTGAGCCCCTCGGGGACGGGGTTCTCCCAGATGACGAGATCGGTCATGACAATCCTTCCAGCGCGTTCGCCGCACTTGTCGCCAGGAGTGGCACTTGCTCTTCGAGGGCCTGCCAGTCATAGCCGTCGTCGCCCATGGCGCCGGCCCGGTACCGGGCATAGACCCCGTCGAGGATGCAGGCGAGCTTCCAGTACCCGAAGGCCACGTAGACGTCGAGATCGCGGAGGGTTCGCCCGGTCCGCTGCGCGTAGCGCGTGCGCAATGCCTGGCGTCCGAGGAAGCCCGGGGTCGAGCTGGCCGCGAGGCCGAGGGGCGGATTCGGATCGTCGGGCTCGGGCCAGTAGACGAGCAGCAGTCCCACGTCGGCGAGCGGGTCGCCCAGTGTGCAGAGCTCCCAGTCGAGAACGGCGATGACGTCGCCGGATCGGTTCACCATGGTGTTGTCGAGCCGGTAGTCGCCGTGGACGATCGAGACGCCCTGCTGCTGCGGAATCCGTCGGAGCAGTTCGGCGTGCACGTCGTGGATCGTCTGCACCGGATAGGTGCTCGACTGCTGGAACTGGCCGTACCACCGTTTCAGCTGACGCTCGAGGTACCCCTCGCGCTTGCCGAGGTCTCCGAGTCCGACGGCATCGACGTCGAGCGTGTGGAGATCGGCGAGGACGTCGGCGACCGACTCGCTGGCCCGAACCTTCGCGGCGTCGTCGAGGAGACGGGCATCATCGGCATTGCGCAGCACCAGCCCGTCGACGTAGGCCATGACGTAGAACGGGCGCTCGTTCACCGCGGGGTCGTCGCAGAACCCGAGGGCCGGGGCGACGGGCACCGACGTGTCGGCGAGCGCCGAGATGATCCGGTGCTCGCGGGCGACATCGTGGGCGGACGGCAGCAGGTGCCCGAGTGGCGGACGGCGAAGGACGTAGCGGTGCCCGGCGGAGTCGTCGACCAGGTAGGTGTAGTTGGAGCGGCCGCCGGCGATCAGGGTGAAGTGCAGCGGACCGGTCGCCCCGGGCACGTGGGCAGCGAACCAGGCGGTCACGTGGTCGACGTTGATCCCCGGAGGTACCGGGTCGGCCGAGACGGTGCGTTCCGGGGCGGTGAGGGACGCCGAGAGAGACGGAATCGGGTTCATGTGTCCTCCCACCGTACGCGAGCCGCGGCCGTTCGGTGCTCGACACCACCCCTCCGCCTAGCGTTGCTCGCCGACGTGCTGGCAGGGGGGCTGGATCAGGGGCGCGCCGAAGGCACTAGTTTTGCTGGCCCATCGTTCGTTCCTGGAGTGCCTGGCATGTACATCGACGTCACCGACGCCACCTTCCAAACCGAGGTGGTCGAGCGATCGAAGACCGTTCCGGTCGTCATCGACCTGTGGGCGCCGTGGTGCGGGCCGTGTCGCACGCTCGGCCCGATGATCGAACGGGTCGTCGATGCCACCAAGGGCGCCGTCGTGCTGGTGAAGGTCAACGTCGACGACAACCCGAGGGTGTCCTCCACCTTCCAGGTGCAGTCGATTCCGGCGGTCTTCGCCATCCACGAGGGCAAGGTCGTCGATTCGTTCATCGGCGCTCTTCCCGAGGCGCAGATCAAGATGTGGGTCGACCGTCTCGCTCCGGCGGTATCGCCGGTCGACATCGCGATCGACAACGCCATCGCCGCGGGCAACGAAGAAGGACTCCGCGAAGTGCTTGCGGTCGAACCGGGTAACGGGCGGGCCGTCGTTGCGCTCGCGAAGATGCTGATCGAACGCGGAGAGTTCGACGAACCGCTGTCTCTGCTCGCTCGGATCCCCGAGACCCCGGAGACCGCCGAGCTCGCCGCACGCGCCCGCCTCGGCATGTCGGAGACCGCGGTGGGGGCCGAGTCGCTCGCCGAGCTCGACCGTCTCCTCGATCATGTCAAGGCGGACGACGACGCCCGCCAGAAATACGTCGATCTGCTCGCGGCCCTCGGCGAACACCCGAAGGTCGGCGAGTACCGCCGCAAGCTCGCCGCCCGGTTGTTCTGACGTCGGAAGTGATCGTGTCCGCGCCACGGGGAACGTCCCGATGGGATTGACGACGTCAGTCCCGAAGCGGCTGAGCAAGGTCGACGGGCATTGGCTCTGGGTCGGCGGCCCGGTGCCGCCCGGTTCTGTCGGAATCACGCTCGGGTCGCTGGTCATCGTCCGCAAATCGGCCGCCCGCGGCGGCGGCTTCGCGGACCTGCTTGCTCACGAGCAGGTCCATGTTCGGCAGTTCGCCGAACTCGGCGTCGGCCGCTTTCTCGCCCGCTACCTCAGATCATATGCGCGCTTTCGGTTTCTCGGCTACGGCCACTGGCAGGCGTACTCCCGCATCCCCCTCGAGGTCGAGGCGCGTGTGGATGGACACGCTCGCGGCCGGGGCGCGTCCGAACCGGCGATGGCCGTCGGCGAGTCCGAGTCGCAACTGCCGGCCGTCGACGCCGCTGCCGTCTGAGCAGTCCGCCGGTCGGCTCCTCGGTCCCGATCGACTCGACGGTCAGCTGAAATCGTCCGCGGGCGATGGTCCGGCGCGCCGGTGCGCCGAAACGCGGTTGGTCTTCGTGATCGTCACACCCCAGCCGTAGCGTTTGCGGTGTCGCTTCCCCGGTGGCAGTTCGCAGGGCCGCCCTACGTGCGTTCAGCATCCAGGCGACCCTGCGGTGAGCGCGGAGGTCGATATGGAAACGCCGGAAACGATGACGGTACGTGCGGCGTCCACGTTCCGCGGTCTCGCCCGACCTCGGCCGAGGCCGACGCCCGTCGAGCAGATCCGTGGTGGGGTCGAGCGGACTGTCGGGTCCTTGCGGAGTCGGCTGTCGGGTCGACGCAGGATCGTCGTTGTCGGCAGCGCGACTGCCGCCGTTCTCGCCGCGGTGGTGATGCTCGGACCGGATGCACTTGCCCGGGTGCCCCGGTCGGCGCCCAAGGCGTCAACCGATGATCTGAGGCTTCCCTTCACGGCCGCCGCCGCTCTGCCCCTCGAGGTGGGTCAGGCGCCGCCGGTCTCGCCGCCCTCGGCGGGAAGCCAACCCACAGCATCCGTCTTGCCGCCCAGCGGCGAAGGGGTGGCGCTTCGCCCGACGTCATCGTCGTCGATACCGGTTGGCGCGTCGACGCCGACGGTCGTCGTCCACGCCGCGGGCGCCGTGCTCGCACCGGGCGTGTACCGGTTGTCGGACCCGGCCCGGGTCACCGATGTCGTGGCCGCGGCGGGCGGCCTCACGGGCGATGCAGATCCCGATGTGCTCAACCTCGCGGCGCGGGTCGGCGACGGTGAGCGCATCTTCGTTCCGCGTCGCGGTCAGGCGCCCCCTGACGTGATTGTCGGCACGACGGGGCCGGGTACGTCAACCGGGAGGGCGACCGGAACGAAGGCCGCCGTCGTCGACCTCAACGCCGCGTCGGCCGAGCAGCTCGACGCGCTGCCCGGAATCGGCCCGGCGATCGCCGAGCGGATCATCGACGCGCGGACCAGGGTCGGCCGGTTCCGCTCCGTGAACCAGTTGCTCGACGTCCCGGGAATCGGCGAGGCGAAGTTCTCGACGCTCAGGCCCCAGGTGCGGGTCTGAACCACAACGCGCGTTCGGTCGGTGTCGACGAGCCCGCGCCGGGGTATGGCGATGCCGGGATCGTGGCGTTCTCGCTGTTGGTGGTCGCCGGGTGCGTTTGGCCCTGGTCGCCGACGACGTCACTCGTTCTCAGTGGCGGCACGGTCGTTGTCACCGCGGTCTGCTTGCAGCTGTCGTCACCCGGCCACCGCACGCGTCTCGCTCGCCGGTTGGCGGCGCTCGGCGCATGCGCCTCGGTCATGTTGGCGGCGCTGGCGGGGTGGGCCACGCGGGCCAAAGACGGTCTCGACGCGCTGCCCCGCTCCTACGACGCGGTCCGGGCCGTGGTGCGCACTGACGCCGAACCGTCGCTCGGCGGTAGCCGTGTCGACGTGTCCCTCGACGGACACCGCTGGACTACCGTCGTGCCGGCATCGATGGGCGGAGCCTCCCTGCGAGTCGGCGACGAGCTGGTGGTGTCGGGTTCGACCGTGGCCTTCCCGGCCCGCCGGGCGCACCAGGATGCCCGGCACCTGGCCGGCCGCTTCCGGCTCCGCCGCATCCACACTCGGCAACGTGGTGGCGTTCCCTATCGACAGGCGAACGCCATTCGGTCGGCCCTGTTACGCAGCGCCGACGGTTTCACCGCTACGCAGCGGACGCTCTTCGCCGGTTTCGTCCTCGGTGACGTGAGCTCCGCCCGGCCCGAGCTGACCGACGACTTCCGGGCATCCGGGCTGTCACATCTGGTCGTCGTCTCCGGCCAGAACCTGGCGTTTCTCCTGGCCGGTGTGGCCCCGCTGACCTCCGCGGTCGGCCGTCGAAGCCTCTGGGTCCCGGCGTCCCTCCGTCTCTTCGTGATCGTGGGCTTCGTCTTCGTGGTCCGCTTCGAACCGTCCGTGCTGCGTGCCGCAGTCATGGCGTCCGTGATCGTCGTGACGCGGGCGATCGGCCGGCCGCAGCCACTGTTGCGCGTACTCACCCTGTCGGTGATAGCGCTGCTCGTCGTCGATCCGCTCCTCGTCCGATCGGTCGGCTTCGGACTCTCCGTCGGCGCGGTGGGCGGCATCGCGCTGATCGGACCATGGCTGACGCAGCGCCTGGATTCGTTGGGGCGCTTGGCCGGTCCGTTGGCGGTGACCATCGCTGCCCAGGTCGGCACGGCACCGATCGCCCTGCTGATCTTCGACGGGGTGCCGGTCATAAGTGTGCTTGCCAACGTGGTCGCGGTGGTGATTGCGGCGCCGATCATGGGGTGGGGCGTGCTCGCCGGTCTTCCTGCCGGACTGCTCGGTCGGTCGGTGAGTTCGGTCGTCCATATCCCCACGCGGTTCCTTCTGAGTCTGGTGGCGGCGCTGGCACGCGGGTCGGCATCGCTGCCATTGGGTTCGTTGACGCTCCCCGATCTCGTCATCGTCGGAGTCATCGGGCTGGTCGGACGACCCTTCGTGAAGCGGGCCCGAGGTGCTCGGCGACCGTTGACGATCGCGTTCGCTGTCCTGATCTTGGCCATGCCGATGCTCCGATCGACGCTCACGGCGACGGAGACCGAGTTGGCTCGGACGCCTCGGCCGTTCGGTCGTGGTGCCGTCGCCTTCGGCCTCGCGCCCGACGGCCTGTGGCGGCGCGTCGACGTGCTGGTGATCTCGCACGGCGTGTCGGCCGTGGCACTGCTCGAACGCCTCCGAGCGGCTCGGGTAGGCGCAGTCGATCTGGTCGTTGTCGTGTCCGGGGGGAAGCCGCAGGTTGCCGTTCTTCGGGCCATCCGGCACCGCGTGGACGTCGGCCTGGCGGTCAGCGCCGCCGGGGTCGGGGCGCCGCCGGGCCTTCGATGGAGGCGGGCGCTCCCTGGTCTCGCGATCCGTGCGGGTGCCGTCACGGTTGCCGTCGTGGGGGTGCAGGACCGCCGCGTCGAAGTCGACGTGACCTGAGGCGGCGAGCGGCCACGCGGGCCCGGTTCGGAGGATCACCGCGTAGTGTCGAGGACATGTCGTCGCTTCCCGTGCTGTTGATCAAGGGCGACGATCCGGTGCTTGTTGCTGATGCGCTGCGGAGCGCCGTGGCCGACGCGCTTGGCGACGAGTCCGCCGAGCTGGCCCTGTCCGACTTTTCCACCGAGGACTACGAGATCGCCGCGCTCGTCGACGCGGCACAGACGCCACCGATGTTCTCGCTGCGACGGATCGTGGTCGGTCGCAGCATCGGTCGCTTCGCGTCGGGTGATCTCGAACCGCTTCTCGACTATCTCGCCGGTCCTCTGGACTCGACCACCCTCATCCTCGTTGCCGGGGGCGGCCAGACCTCGCGCAAGTTGCTCGACGCGGCGAAGAAGAAGGGTTCGGTCATCGACGCCGGCGTGCCGTCGGGCAAGGCCCGCCAGGCCTGGCTGGCGGCCCGGCTCGCCGATGCCCCGGTTCGTCTCGACGCGCGCGCCCAGCAGCACTTGGCGGAGCATTTGGGCGACGACCTCGGTCGGCTCAACGGGATTCTCGAGGTGCTCGCCGCAGTGCACGGCGAGGGTGCACGTCTCAGATCCGAGGACATCGAGCCGTTCCTCGGCTCCGCCGGGTCGGGCGCGCCGTGGGACCTGACGGACGCGATCGATCGCGGTGACGCAGCGGGGGCGCTGGATCAGCTCCACCGGATGATGGGTGCGGGGGAGCGTCATCCCTTGCAGATCATGGCCAGCCTGCAGGCCCACGTCGGCAAGATATTGCGTCTCGACGGTGCCGGTGCTCGCGACGAGACCGAGGCCGCCGTTCATCTCGGCATCAGCGGAAGTACGTTCCCGGCAAAGAAGGCGCTCGTGCAGTCACGCAAACTCGGCTCAGCCGGCGTGAGCCGGGCGGTCCATATCCTCGCCGAGGCCGATCTCGATCTTCGCGGCCGTCGTGATCTCCCCGGGTCGGTCGTACTGGAACTCGCCGTCGCCCGGCTCGCCCGTCTTTCCGGGACACGTCGGTAACGCGTGTCGGCCATCGATCCCGCATCCCTCAAACAGGTCATCGTCGTCCGGCGCGACCTCAACATGCGACGCGGCAAGGAGATCGCCCAGGGCTCGCATGCGTCGATGGCGTTCCTCGTCGAGGCGGTTGTCGCAGCATGCGATCCTTCGACCGGTCGGGGAGTCGTGTCGATTGATTCGGTCGCGCTCGCATGGATGACGACGTCGAATCGCAAGGTCACGCTGCAGGCGAGGTCCGAAGCGGAGTTGGTCGACCTCCACGCCAAGGCCGGAGCGGCCGGCCTGCGGTCGCATCTCATCACCGACTCCGGACGCACGGAGTTCGGCGGCGTCCCCACGATCACCGCGCTGGCGATCGGGCCGGACCTCGCCACTGCCATTGACGAGATCACCGGCCACCTGGCCATCTACTGAAGCGGCCTGCCGGTCACCGCTCGTACCGCCCGAACCGTAGCCAGGCGGGCGCGTTCAGTCGAGGTGCGCCCCGATGAGGACGAAGGCCATCGTGGTCGGTGCGCCGCTGCGGTTGCGCCATGCGTGGCGGGTGCCGTTCTGGATGACGAAATCACCGGCGACGAGGTGCGTCATCGCGCCGTCGTCGAGCTCGAGATCGATCTCACCCGACAGCACGAGACCGACGTCGACGGTCTGGGTGGTGTGCATGCCGGGGACGTCGGGCTCCATGTGCGCGGCAAGCCCGGGCAGCTTCGCTTCGAGCTCGCCCAGAGCCGCGCCGAAATCGACACCCTCGGGCAGCGGACCGGCGCTCTGCTCGGGAGGAAAGGTCCACAACCCGTAGCGGACACCGCCGGGCGGCGGGAAGTACGTCGCCATACCCGGACTGGCGATCGCCGTTCGCCCCTGGGGAATCGCCGCCGACGCCCACACCTCGCTGACCGCCGTGCCCGGCAGCAGCGTGAGCGTGGTGACGTCGAGCTCGAGGTCGTTCACGAACACGGACTTCCCGTTTGCATCCACACCGGTGACAACGCGTCGGGTCATGCGCCGAGCGTATCGGCGCTGTGCGGACCACGCTCGGCCTGAACCGGCCGGGTGCGGGTGAGCGTCGTCAACGTCGAAGCGAACACCTCCTCACTGGGGCGCGAGCATGGCCCGATGGAACCGCTCGTGATCCGTCTGGCTGAAGACCGCGATTTTGCTTCGGTCGAGGCGATCAACCTCGCCGCCTTCGCCGGTGTCCACGAGTCGATCGCCGAATTGCTCGGTGGTGAGCTGAACGCCTTGGTGTACCCGGACTGGGAGACGACCCAACACCAAGAACTCCTCGAAGCCACCGCCGACGACACGAGCTCCCTGTGGGTCGCCGAGCAGGACGGGATGGTCGTCGGGTTCGTGGTGATCGACGCGGATCCGCTGACCAAGGTCGGGGAGCTGAGCCTGATCGCTGTGCACCCCGATCAGCAGAGTCAGGGCATCGGCACGGCGCTGAATCGCTTCGCTCTCGAACAGATGCGCCGGGCCGGCATGACGCTGGCAACAGTCGCTACCGGAGGCGATGCGTCGCATGCGGCGGCGAGACGCTCCTACGAAAAGGCCGGTTTCGTCGCCCTGCCGCTGGTCCGCTACTACGCGGCCCTGTGAGCGCACCACAGATCGCCGTCTTCTCGCCGCAGATCGACGTCGCCCCGCCGCACATCAGCGGAAAATGGCCCGACCCGGCCGGAAAATGGACGATGTGCAGCAGGGGAGGTGCGATGTGCGGCCGGAAAATGGACGATGTGCGGCAGGGGAGGTGCGATGTGCGGCAGGGGAGGTTCGATCGGCGGCGGTGGGATGGGCGGGCCGACCGTTGAAGGTCGTCACGACTCGGCGAGGAATTCGTGGACGACCGGCCAGGCGGTGTCGTCTTGGACGAAGAACGCATGGCCGCCGTCGAACTCGGCAAACCTCGCGTCAGGGATTCGCGACGCGATGGCCGCGCCGTTGGCGGGGGGTGCGATCAGGTCGAACCCGCCGGATGCCACAAGGGTCGGGCACGAGACCTTGGGAAGGCGGTCCCACACGTCGTGGCCGGCTCGGGCGAGCAGCTGGCCCCTCTCGCCGACGATCTGCTCGGCGGACTTCGGCAGGGCGGCCTGCTTGTCGCGGTAGCGGACCATCGCTGCATGGAAGGGGTGCTGGGCCAGCCACTCGTCATCGAAACGGCTGTCCATCAGGCGGAGCACGACTTGGCGTTCCTGATCGGCCGGGAGGTTGCGTTGCACGTGGAGGGGATACGACGAGCCGCCGGAACCACCGGAAGACGTGCACATGAGGACGAGCCGTTCGATACGGCCGGGTGCGGTGACCGCAACTTCCTGGGCGACCATGCCTCCGAAGCTGACGCCGAGCAGGGCAAAGGTCGGCCATCCGAGCGAATCGGCGAAGGCGAGGGCATCGGACGCGTAGTCGGCCATGGTCCATGTGAGCGCGTCGGCGTACGGGTCGGTCGAGGCCTTCCGGAGTCCGGTTTCGCCCAACCCCCGTTGATCATGCGCGGCGACCGTGGCGTGTCGGGCGAGCGCGTCGAGCATGTACCTCGACGATGCCCGGCTCCCGCCGGAACCATGGCAGAACAGCACCCGCCGTCCGGCGCCGGTGACCTCGGCCGCGAACCTGAACCCGTCATGGGTGAACGACGCGTCGGCTGATGTTGCGGTGGTCAACCGAGCTCCGTCACGAGGTCGCCCAACCGGATCTCGCCGTCGTGGGTCTGGCCGCCGAGACGCAGGAACGCCTCCATCGCCTGTCGGGCACGGTCGTCGCCGAGCGTCCGGAAGAACCCGCGCATCTCTTCGAGCAGATCCTCGGGCAAGCCATGCTCGGCCCGGAGGACGCTGGCCTTGGCCTCCCGAACGGCGTGAGGCGGGAACGAGGCGACTCGGCGGGCCAGCGCCATCGCTGCGTCGACGACCTCGCCGGCCGGGAAGCACCGGTTGACCCAGCCCCAGGATTCGGCGGTTGCGGCGTCGATGTCCTCGCACCCGAGGATGACCTCCATCGCCCGGGACCTCCCGATGAGTCGGGGGAGGCGCTGGGTGCCCCCGCCACCGGGGAGGATGCCGAGCGCAACCTCGGGCTGATTGAAGATTGCCGTCTCGCGGGCGGCGTACCGGACGTCGAACGACATGGCGAGCTCGCTCCCGCCGCCGCCGACACGCCCTTCGATCACGGCGACCGTCAGCTTGGGCATGCTCCGGAAGAGCTCGCACACCCGGGTGAACTGGGCGAGCTCGAACACTTCGATGCCGGGCGGGAACCGCAGGATCGCGGCCACGTCGAAGTGGGCAATCCAAAAGCCGGGAACGGCGCTCCGCACGACGACGGCACCGATTTCCTTGTCGTGGGCCAGGCCAACGCCGACCTGTTCGAACTCCCGGAGGAGGGCACCGTCGTAGAGGTTGATGGGCGGTCGGTCGATGGTGATCGTGGCGACCCGAGCGTCGCCAGACCCAGGCTCGCCCCGTTGCACGCTGATGAACTGCAGATCCGGCGGTGCGCTCATGGACGCGACGCTACCGGTGGCTGACCGATCGTCACTAGTCTCGACTCCGCTCGCAATCGGGCGCATCGCAGAAGGCATACGTGGATGAGTGACGAGGAATTCCTAGGGTCTGGTCGAGAAGTGCGCCGCCGACGCGGTGGTCGGGCGGCGCCGGAGGGTCGTTCACGGCTTCCCGAGCAGCGCCCGTTCCGCCAATCGCGTCTTCGCTACGCCCCCACGCAGGTGATCTCCGACGACGAGCTCGAGATGATCCACCTGGCCTCGCTGGACGTGCTGGAGCGCATCGGGATGGACGTCCTCAATCCTGATGCCCGCGAACTCTTCGCTGACGTCGGCGCCAAGATCGACGGCGAACGCGTACGCCTCGGCCGCGATGCCGTCGAGGCGGCCATGTCCACGGCTCCCGCCGAGTTCACGCTCCACGCGACGAACCCCGAGCACTCGCTGCGGGTCGGCGGGAACTGGGTGGCGTTCGGCTCGGTGGCCAGCGCGCCGAACGTGTTCGACCGCGACAACGGTCGGCGGATCGGCAATCGTCACGACTACCAGAACCTCATCCGGCTCGGGCAGATGCTCAACACGGTGCACTTCTTCGCCGGGTATCCGGTCGAGCCAATCGACCTGCACGCGTCGATCCGCCATCTCGATGCGACCTTCGATGCGCTCACCCTGGCCGACAAGCCGATCCACGTGTACTCGCTCGGCGCCGAACGGAATCGCGACGTCATCGAGATGGTGCGCATCGCCCGCGGCATCGACGACGAGACGCTCGAGCGCGAACCGTCGCTGTTCACCATCATCAACACGTCGTCGCCGCTGCGCCTCGACCTGCCGATGGCCACCGGCATCATCGAGATGTCGAAGCGCAACCAGGTCGTGTGCATCACGCCGTTCACGCTCGCCGGTGCCATGGCGCCGGTCACGGTTGCCGGAGCGGTCGCGCAGCAGAACGCCGAGGCCCTTCTGGGCATGACCCTCACCCAGCTGGTCCGCCCCGGTTCACCGGTGATCTACGGCGGGTTCACGTCGAACGTCGACATGCAATCGGGCGCTCCGGCGTTCGGCACGCCGGAGTTCATGAAGGCGGCGATGATCGGCGGGCAGTTGGCACGCCGGTACAAGGTCCCGTACCGGTCGTCCAACGTGTGTGCGGCCAATGCGCTCGATGCCCAGGCCGCGTACGAGTCGGTCTTCTCGCTGTGGGGCGCGCTGATGGGCGGTGTCAACTTTCTCATGCACGGCGCCGGCTGGATGGAGGGTGGCCTGCATGCGAGCTACGAGAAGATGATGCTCGATGCGGAGTTGCTGGGGATGATGGAGTCGTTCCTCGAGCCGCCCGTCGTCAATGCGGCCGAGATCGGGATCGATGCGATGGCCGACGTCGGACCCGGCGGTCACTTCTTCGGTACGCAGCACACCCAGGACCGGTTCCGCACGGCGTTCCATCGCCCGATGCTCAGCGACTGGCGCAACTGGGAGACGTGGGTCGAGGCGGGTTCCCCGACCACCTACGACCGGGCCAACGCCATGTGGAAGAACATGCTCGCGGCCTACGAGCCACCGACCACGCTCGATTCGGCTCGTCACGACGAGCTCGCTGCATTTGTCGCCCGGCGTCACGCCGAGGGCGGCGTTCCGACCGACTACTAAGCACACAAATCGTTCCCGACCTACAGGACCACGCAAAATGCCCGTTCAAGAAGCACCAGTTCTCCACGACCTCTCAGGGCGCGCCGAGTCCGGCATGCGCACCAGCGCCCGCGTCGTAGTGATCGGCGGTGGTGTCGTCGGCGCCAGCGTGCTCTACCACCTCACCAAGGCCGGCTGGACCGACGTCGTGCTCCTGGAGCGCAAGGAACTCACCCACGGCTCGACCTGGCATGCGGCAGGAGGCATGCACACGCTCAACGGCGATCCGAACGTCGCCAAGCTCCAGCAGTACACGGTGAACCTCTACAAGACGATCGAAGCGGAGTCGGGGCAGAACTGTTCGATCCACCTGCCCGGGGGCATCATGCTCGCCGACACCCCGGAACGGCTCGACTGGCTGAAGATGGCGCAAGCCCGCGGCCGATACCTGGGGATGGGTCTGGAGATGATCTCGATGGCGGAAGCGGCCGAGATCCATCCGTTGCTGGACCCCAAGCACTTCCTCGGGTGTCTCTACGATCCCGACGAAGGCCACGTCGACCCCTCGGGCGTGACCCACGCCTACGCGATCTGCGCAAGGAACGCCGGCGCCGAGGTGTATCGCCACACCATGGTCGAGGCGCTGGAACAGCGGGCCGACGGCACGTGGACGGTGCGCACGAACAAGGGCGACATCCACGCCGAGCACGTCGTGAACGCCGGTGGTCTGTGGGCGCGCGAGGTCGGGCGCATGGTCGGCATTGAGCTCCCGGTCCTCGCCTTCGAGCACATGTATCTGCTCACCGACGACATGCCCGAGATCGTGGAGTATCGCGAAAAGCACGGCAAGGAATTGCCCATGTCGGTCGACTTCGCCGGAGAGTCCTACTTCCGTCAAGAGGGCGATTCGATGCTGCTCGGTAGCTACGAGTACGACTGTGTCGCGTGGTCGCCGAAGCAGACCCCGTGGGAGTTCGGAGCACAGCTGCTCACGCCCGACCTCGATCGCCTCGAGAAGCCGCTCAGCATCGCCTTCGAGCACTATCCGAAGCTGCAGGACGTCGGGATCAAGCGAGTCATCAATGGTCCGTTCACCTTTGCGCCCGACGGGAACCCTCTCGTCGGTCCCGTTCGCGGTCTGCGGAACTTCTGGACGGCATGCGGCGTCATGGCCGGTCTGTCGCAAGGCGGTGGCGTCGGCCTTGCCCTGGCGGCATGGATGACCGAAGGCGACCCTGGCATGGACATCTGGGGCATGGACGTCGCCCGCTACGGCGATTACGCGACGCTCGGCTACACCGCCCTGAAGGCACGAGAGAACTACCAGCGTCGCTTCCGCATCCAGTTCCCGAATGAGGAACTGCCGGCGGGTCGTCCGTTGCTCACCACGCCGGTGTACCGGCGCCAGTGCGACGCCAACGCAGTCTGGGGTGCGTCGTTCGGCCTCGAGTCGCCGTTGTGGTTCCAGGAGCCGGGCAAGGACCCCGTCGAGAACGTCACGTTCAAGCGCTCGAACGCCTTCCCCGTCGTGGGCGCAGAGTGCCGCAACGTGCGCGAGGCGGTCGGTCTCACGGAGGTGTCGAACTTCGCCAAGTACGAGGTGACGGGTTCAGGTGCCGAGGCGTGGTTGTCGACCCTGCTCACCCAACGCATGCCCAAGGTCGGCAAAGTCGCGCTCACGGCAATGCTGAACCACCGCGGGCGCATCGAAGGGGAGTTCACCGTCGCCCGTCTCGCCGAGGACCACTTCTTCCTGTTCGGTTCGCTCCCCGCCGAGGTCCACCACTCGCGCTGGTTCATGCATCACCTGCCGACCGACGGAAGTGTCGACTTCAAGGTGCGGGGCCTGGGCCTCACCGGTCTGTCGATCGCCGGGCCGAGGGCTCGCGATGTCCTGGCAAAGGTGACCGATGCCGATGTGTCGAATGTGGCCTTCCCGTTCATGTCGTTCCGCAAGCTGGAGTGCGGCATGATTCCGGCCCTGGTCGGACGACTCACGTATTCGGGGGATCTGGGATACGAACTGTGGGTCGAGCCGCAGTATCAGCTCGCGTTGTTCGACCGGATCATGGAGGCGGGCGAGGAGTTCGGCATCAAGCTCTTCGGTCTCCGGGCGCTGCTGTCGTTGCGGCTCGAGAAGAGCTTCGGTACCTGGTTCCGCGAGTACCGGCCCATCTACACACCACTTGAAGCCGGGATCATGAGCTACGTGAAGCTCGACCACGACTTCATCGGACGAGCGGCCTACGAAGCCGAGCTCGCCCGTGGTCCGGAGCGCCGTCTCGTCACCTTCGTCGTCGATGTGGCCGAAGGTGATGATGCCGCCGACGTGATCGGCGACGAACCGGTGTGGCACACCGACGCCGACGGCAACGCCAAGGTCGTCGGTTGGATCACCTCCGGCGGGTTCGCCCACTACGTCGGCAAGTCGGTCGCCCTCGGGTACATCCCGGCAGCGCTGGCCGAGAAGGGGAACGACGGCTTCGAGATCGAGATCATCGGCGAGCGCCGGAAGGCGCACCTGCAGCACGAGCCCTTGCTCGACCCCGCCGGCAGTCGTATGCGGTCATAACGGTTGATGGGAGAAACAAGTGCCTCGACTTGTTGTTGAAGGACAGCCGCTGGACTACGTCGACGGTGACTCGGTTGCCGTTGCGCTCCTTCGCGCCGGTCAATCTCCCGCTCATGGGGGCACGCTCTGTCTGGGCGGTGACTGCGGCAACTGCGTCGGACGGATCGACGGTACGGCGTGGGTTCGCTCCTGCCAGACCCCGGCGCGGCCGGGCATGGTCCTCGAGCGCCACCCCGCCGGAGGCGCGCCTTCGATGCTCACGCCGATCGGGGATGTGACCGTCCCGGTCTCGCACGAGCATGCTGAGGTGGTGATCGTCGGTGGCGGTCGAAGCGGTTCGGCGGCCGCGATCGCTCTGCGCGCCGATGGTCAGGACATTCTGGTGTTCGACTCCACCGACGGCAACGAGGTCGTCGCCGTCTACCCGGGGCCGCTCGTCGTGGTCCGAACACCCGATGGTATGCGCCATGTGCATGCCCATCAGGTCGTGATCGCCACCGGCTCGGCCGAGGTGCACCCGGTGTGCGACGGAAGCGGTCTGAACGGCATTTTCACCCCGAAGGCGGCAGCGCAGCTCATCGAACGCAGCGTCGAACTGGGAAGGGTCATCTCCATCGGCTCGGCGTCTGTCGGCGAGCGAGTCGAGGGCTCACTCGTCCGATTCGATGGTCACGATGGGCGCGTCACCTCGGTCACCGTTCGTCTGCACGACGATGATCAGCGCACGTACGAATGCGATTCGGTGGTCGTCGGTCTCGGATCGTCACCTCGCGATGTCCTTTCCCGCAGCAATGAAGATCCGGCGGTCTCGGTGATCGGATCGGCGGCCGAGGCGCACCCACTCCCGGTCTGCCCGACGAGCGGCGTAGTGTGTCCATGTTCGAAGACGACCGTGGAGGATCTGTGGGGTGTGTGGAATCGCGGATTCCACGAGGTCGAGCTCATCAAGCGCTCCGCGCTCGCCGGCACCGGAACCTGCCAGGGTTCGGTCTGCCTTCCCCATGTGCGGGCGTTCGTTGCGGAACGGTCGGGACAGCCCGCGCTGCCGTTCACGGCCCGCCCGGCGGCCCGTCAGATCACCATGGCCGAAGCGATGGCCGGCATCCACCTCGATCCGTGGCGCCGCACGGCGTTGCACCATGAGCATCTTGCGCTGGGCGCGAACATGGACCGGTTCGGTTCGTGGTGGCGTCCGTGGAACTACGGCGATCATGTGGCTGAATACTGGGCCGTTCGCGAGGCGGTGTCGATCGGTGACGTCGGCACCCTCGGCAAGATGATCCTCACCGGTCCCGATTCGGTCGAATTCCTCGAGCGGCTGTACCCGACCACCGTGGCCGACATCAAGCCCGGCCGTTCTCGTTACGTGCTACTGCTGAACGAGCGTGGTCACCTCATCGACGACGGCATGATCGTCCGCGAGACCGACACCCGTTTCGTGCTGTCGTTCACCTCTGGCGGCGCCACCAACGCCGAGATGTGGATGCGTGACTGGGCCGAGACGTGGAACCTCGACATCCGTCTGATGGATCGCACGATGGCGCTCGGCGCGATCAACGTGACCGGGCCTCGCGGAGGGGAGCTCCTGCAGCGCCTCGGCGTCGCGGAGCCGCCGAAGTTCCTCCAGCACGCCCACCTCGATGTCGCCGGGATTGCGTGTCACGTGATGCGGCTGTCCTTCACCGGTGAGGCGTCGTGGGAGTTGCACCACTCGGTCACAGACTCGGTGAAGCTGTGGCAGGCCCTGATGGAGGCCGGCCGTGACCTCGGCATCAAGCCCCACGGACTGCAGGCGCTGTTCGGACTGCGCCTGGAGAAGGGGCATGTGATCGTCGGCATGGACACGGAGCTCGACACGACACCACGGCGCATCGACCATGACTGGGCGGTGAAGATGAGCAAGCCGTTCTTCCTCGGCCAGGAGGCGTTGCGCCGCACGGAGACGCTGGCGGATCACCGCAAGTTGTTCGCGTTCGAGATGCCGAGCCCGGCCCCGATGGAAGGCGCTCCGATCTTTGTCGACGGGGTGGTCGCCGGACACGTCACCACGTCGTTCGACTCACCACTCCTCGGCCATGCCGTGATGCTCGGATTCCTGAAGCGACAGTGGTCACCCGAGGTGATTCCGCCCACGGTGGTCATCGATGGCCGCGAGGCCACACGCACGGAGACGCCTTTCTACGACACGGAGGGCCGCCGTGCTCGCGCGTAGTGCGTTCTCGGCCATGACGCTCTCCCGCGTCGTCGCTACTCCTGCTTCGGTCGACGCCCTCGCGGCCGAATCCGGCGACCGGGTCCGTATCCGTATCGCCCCTGACGAGATCCTGCTCGACCTGTCCGGTCGCGAACTCGGTCCGATCGACGATCCCCATGCCATCATCGCCACTGACCATTCGTACAGCGTCGCTGTGGTCCATAGCGACATCGAGCTTGCCCGAGCGCTCGAGTGGGAATGGCCGTCGACAACCACGGTGGGCCAGGGGCTCTTGCTCGCCGTGCCGGTCAAGCTGGTGCGCCATCGCCACCTGCTCCTGTTGTTCTGTCCCACCGCTTTCGTGCACGAGCTCGAGGAGCGTCTCGGATGAACGAGTTCGTCGAAACACTGCTCGATCTCCAGTGGCACGAACCAAGGCGCGCGTACGACGTGGTCATCATCGGCGGTGGCGGTCACGGTCTGTCCACTGCGTACCACCTTGCTGCCCGACACGGCATCACCAACGTTGCCGTGCTCGACGCCAGCTACATCGGCTCGGGCAACTCGGGGCGGAACACGACGATCATCCGCTCGAACTACGGCATCCCGGAGTCGATCCGCTTCTACCAGCACAGCCTCGAGCTCTACTCCCGCCTGGAGGAGGAAACCGGCTGCTGGATCATGCACAACACCAAGGGCCTCATGTGGCTCGCCCACTCGCAGAACAGCATGCGTCAGGAACGCTCACGCGTGATGATGAACCAGGCGTGCGGCGCGAACACGGTGATGGTCACGCCGGACGAGGCGAAGGAGATCTGCCCGCAGCTCGACCTCAGCGGCGGTGGCCGCTATCCGATCAAGGGCGGCTCGTACCAGCCTGGCGGAGCAACTGCTCGTCATGACCGGGTGGTCTGGGCCTACGCGCAGGGCGCGATGCGCGCGGGTGTTCATGTGCTCCAGCACACCCCGGTCACGGGGCTCACCATGGACGGTGATCGTGTCGTTGGGGTCGAGACACCCAACGGGCCGATCGCCGCCGGCATCGTGATGAGCGCGGTCGGTGGCGACGTCACGAAGGTCATGAACATGGCGAAGGTTCGTCTTCCCGTGAAGACGCATCCGCTCCAGGCCTTCGTCACCAACGCCTACGCGCAGGAGCTCAGCGCGATCGTGTCGTCGATCGAGTTGCTCGGCTACGTGAGCCAGACCGCACGCGGGCAGCTGCTCATGGGTGCCGAGTTCGAGACGCAGCCCACCTACGCACGCGAGACGACGTTCCAGTCCATGGGGAGCGTCGCGACAAAGATCGCCTATCTGCTGCCGTTCGTGAAGAACCTCCGCATCCTCCGACAGTGGGCGGGCCGCTGCGACGTCAGCGTCGACTTCTCCCCGATCATGGGCCCAACGGGGGTTGCCGGTCTCTGTGTCAGCACCGGCTGGGGCACCTGGGGCTTCAAGTCGATCCCCGCCGGCGGCGAGAACATGGCGGAGTACATCGCCACGGGTTCGGTGCCCGAAATGATCGCACCGTTCTCGCTGAGTCGCTTCGCCGCCGACCATCCGATGGCCGATCAAGGATCGACGGGGACCCGCTGATGCTCTTCATCACCTGTGTGAACTGTGGCAGCCGATCCGTGGAGGAATACGCCTTCGGCGGTGAGCTTCCCACCGTGCCCGAAGACGTCACCGACCCCGACGCCCGCAACGTCGACTACGTGTGGTTCTACGACAACATCGAGGGCCCGTCGGTGGAACGGTGGTTCCACACCGCAGGATGCCGTCGATGGACGACCGTGCGCCGCGACACCCGTGTCGACCGGGTCATCGCCGACGTCGGCTAGTTCGATGCCTGCGCGGCTGCGCCCTCGGAGCTCGCGTGACCCCCGAGGTTGAGCGGTGCGAAGTCGCCGACCGTCATGATCCGGCAATCGCCGCATTCGTGTCACTTCGCGACCCCGTCCTGCGCAACGAGTTCGGGTGTTTCGTCGCCGAAGGACCTGACGTACTGGCCCAGGCAATCGCCCTTGGTCTCGAGATCGTCAGCGCGCTTATCGATAGTCGACACCCGACGCCGGCCGGCCTCCCGACGAACTGCTCGGTGTTGGCGGCTTCGCCGAAGCTGATCGGCGAGATCACCGGTCTCGGCGTGCACCGGGGGGTCCTGGCTCTCCTCCGGCGGCCTCCGGAACGGACGCTCGACGAGGTGCTCGCCGACGCTCGCCGGCTTGTCGTCCTCGAAGGCGTCGGGAACCCCGTCAATGTAGGTCTGATCTCTCGCAGCGCAGCGGGGCTCGGCTTCGATGCGCTCCTGGTTGACTCGACCTCGGCCGATCCGCTCTACCGACGCGCCGTGACCGCGTCGCGAGGGGCAACGATGCACCTGCCGTGGGTTCGCATCACATCGGCCACGGAAGCGCTCGGGGGTCAAGGCTTTCTCACCGTTGCGCTGACCCCGGATCCCGCTGCGGCCGACCTGCGCACGATCGGGCTGGCGCATCACGAGAGAGTCGCGCTGCTCGTCGGCACCGAGGGCATGGGCCTCGGGCCGACCACCTTGGCCACGGCGGACGTGCGTGCCCGAATCCCGATGGCTCGCGGCATCGACTCGCTCAACGTCGCCACGGCCACGGCCATCGCCTGCTGGGAGCTGACCCGGTAGCCCATTGTCGCGATTGCGTGGCTGGTTGGCGCCAGGTTGTCGAGTTTGCGACGTCGCCAACTCGACAACGCGGCGCCAACTCTCCACACAACCTTTTGAGCGGTCGCGCTGTTGGTCACCCGGCGCGGCTTCGGATCGGCGACAATGGGAGCGTGCGTTCTTCTCTCGCTGACCTCCTTGCCCTCGGTAAGCCGCTTCTGGCCGACGGTGCAACAGGCACGAACTACTTCCAGATGGGGCTCTCGTCAGGTGAGCCGCCGGAGTTCTGGAACATCGATCATCCCGAGCGGGTGCAGGGTCTATACCGCAGCTTCATCGAGGCCGGCGCCGACATCA
>JANMYF010000204.1:0-20075 GCA_031381685.1 Acidimicrobiia bacterium | reverse complement strand
CCTCCGTCCGCTGCGACGTCACCGACGCCGCCCAGGTGGATGCCGCCTTCAAGGAGATCGAGGCGAACTTCGGCCCGGTCGACGTCCTCGTCGCCAACGCCGGGATCACCAAGGACGGACTGCTGATCCGCATGAGCGAGGAGCAGTTCACGAGCGTGATCGACGCCAACCTCACCGGGGCGTGGCGCGTGTCGAAACGGGCCGCTACGTCAATGATCCGCCGCCGGACGGGACGCATCGTGCTCATCTCGTCGGTCGTCGCGTATTTCGGGGTTGCCGGGCAGGCCAACTATGCCGCCTCGAAAGCCGGGCTGATCGGCTTGGCACGGTCGATGGCCAGGGAGCTCGCCAGCCGGAACATCACCGTGAATGTGGTCACTCCGGGCGGCGTCGACACCGAGATGGTGGCCGCCATGGCCGACGCCCAGCGCGATGGCCTCATCGCCGCCACCCCCATCGGGCGGCTGGCGACACCCGACGAGGTCGCCGCAGCGGTAACGTTTCTCGCTTCGCCCGAGGCGTCCGCCATCACCGGGGTCATCCTTCCCGTCGACGGCGGCCTTGCCATGGGCCACTGATCGTTCCAACCCAGCACCTGATCGTTCCCACCAACACCCAACGGATGCCAGGCCGAGGACCGGCGGGCATCCACCGAAAGGACCCAAGATGAACCGTGACGAAGCCTTCGAGACCTTCAAGGCCGCTGCCGTGGAGGTGCTCGCTGTCGACGCCGCCAAGGTGACCGAGGACGCGAGCTTCGCCGACGACCTCGACGCCGACTCACTCGACCTGGTCGAGTTCGTGATGGCGCTCGAAGAGAAGTTCGACGTGGAAATCCCGGAAGAGGAATTGGCCGGCATCAAGACCGTCGGCGAAGCATTCTCCATGGTGTGCGCCAAGGTCGGTATCTGAGGCATCGCGCCTCGGTCCGAGGGCAAAGCCCGAACGCTGCGAAGGAGCACAACGATGACTGCAGAGTTTCAGCGTCGCCGAGTCGCGGTGACCGGCCTCGGTGTGGTTGCCCACTGCGGTATCGGGGTCGAGGCGTTCTGGAGCGGACTGCTCACGAGCAATCCGGGTGACGCCAGCCGAAAGGTGGTCGACTTCGACCCGGCACCGTTCTTCGAGAACGCCAAAGAAGCGCGCCGGTCCGACCGATTCAGCCAGTTCGCGATCGCCGCAGCCGACGAGGCGCTCTCCGACGCCGGGCCGCTAGGGATCGATCCTGCTCGCATCGGTGTGCTCATCGGCACCGGCATCGGTGGCCTCGCCACGTTGGAAGAGCAGATCATCGTCCGCCACGAAAAGGGTGATCGTCGGGTCTCACCGTTTCTCGTTCCGATGATGATGGGCAATGCCGCCGCCGCGTCTGTCTCGATGCGTCACGGACTCCAGGGGCCGTGCGAGACCACGGTTACCGCATGTGCCGCCGGGACCCATTCGATCGGCAACGCCGCCCGTCTCATCCAGATGGGCTACTGCGACGCCGTTCTTGCCGGCGGCTCCGAGTCGGCGCTCACGCCCACGGCGCTGGCGGGGTTCGGGAACATGACGGCGCTCTCCACCTCAGGCTGGTCCCGGCCGTTCGACGTCCGCCGGGATGGCTTCGTGATCGCCGAAGGTGCCGGCGTCCTCGTCCTCGAGGAATGGGAGCACGCGGTCGCACGCGGCGCCCACATCTATGCCGAGATGCTCGGATCGGCGTCCACCGCCGACGCCCACCACATCACCGCTCCGTCACCCGGTGGCGCCGGCGCGATCCGCTGCATCGAGCTCGCCCTCGCCGACTCCCGGGTTCGGCTCGACCAGGTCGGCCACATCAACGCCCATGGCACGTCCACCGCGCTCAACGATGCCGCCGAAGCGGAGGCGATCGCCAAGGTGTTCGGCTCCCCAAGCCCGATCGTCACGTCGACGAAAGGTGTGACCGGGCACGCGCTCGGTGCGGCCGGCGCCATCGAAGGCGTCGCGCTCGCCCTCACCATCGACCGGGCCATCATCCCGCCGACTCGTGGCACCGATGCGGCCACGATCGACCCGATCGTGTCGCTCGACCTGGTGCTCGACGAGCCCCGGCCATGGACCCCCTCGATCGGGATCTCCAACTCGTTCGGCTTCGGCGGTCACAACGGCACAATCGTGATGGGCCCGGCCCGGCCCTGAGGGTCAGGGCCTCCTCGCGACGCCGGCTGGCGCGCCGCGCCGCGAACCCGCAGACGAAATCGACGCGAGCGCCAAGACACCCGATGGGACCTGGAACCTGAAGGAACCGATTCCGGCCACGATCGGATAGTGGACCGTCCCCATGGCCTTGTCGACGACTCGCCGTTGTCGCCGCGAACGCTTCCGGCTACCTCAGCGGTCGGCCAGCACGAAGAGGAGCTCGGCCTCGCTCGCCAGCTTGCCGTTTACCGTTGCGCGGCCGGTTCCCTTGCCGGCGCGTGACGACATGCGCCCGAGCGTCACCTCGACAACGAGGGTGTCACCGGGAACGACCTGATGACGGAATCGGACGCCGTCGACTCCACCGAACAGCGGCAGCTTGGTGGCGAACGCCCCGTCCGCAAGGATTGCGCAGGCGCCGGCCTGGGCCATGGATTCGACCATGAGGACACCGGGCAGGGTGGGACGACCGGGGAAGTGGCCCGCCCAGAACGCTTCGTCGCCGGACAGCACCCACTCGGCGACACACGAAATACCGGGCTCGATGCTGATGATGTTGGTGAGCAGCAGGAACGGATCGCGGTGCGGCAGAAGATCGATGGGTTTCGGAAGTGCGGTGGTCATCGGCCGAGGGCTTCAAGAAGGACGGCGGGCGTGTCCTTGGGGCTCACCTTGTACCAGGCGCGCTCTATCCTGCCCTTTTCGTCGATGAGGAACGCCGACCTCTCAATGCCCATGTACTTGCGGCCGTACATCGACTTCTCCTTCCAGACGCCATACGCCTCCGCCACCTGGTGCTCGGTGTCGGCCAGGAGCGGAAAGCCGAGGCCGTACTTCGTGTCGAACTTCTTCTGCTTCGTCGCCTGATCGGGGCTGACGCCGATGACTGCGGTATCGCCGATCTGCCCGGCGATGTCACGCAGCAGGCACGACTGCTGGGTGCAGCCGGGCGTATCGGCCTTGGGATAGAAGTAGACGCAGACCTTGCGACCCTTGAACTGCGACAACTTGACAGTGTTGCCGTCCTGGTCGGAGAGCTTCAGATCGGGCGCCTTGTCACCGGCGGAGAGCATGACTGCCACCGTAGCGAAGACCGCAAGGTCCGGTGTGGCCACCCGGCGGCAAGCTCTGATGTCGCGTCAGAGTGACGACTTGTCGATCTCCAGACCGAACCGATGACGCCCGACAGTCTCGTAGACCCTGCTACCAACCATGACGTGAGCCGACGCCGTGTGCACGTCCCGGAAGCAGCGCTGGAGGGGTGAGGTGGTGTAGACCGCCGTTCCGCCTCCCGCCTTGTAGCAGAGGTCGACCGCAGCGCAGGCCTGTTCACCGGCGTGGGTTGCCGCGAGTCGGGCCTGCAGGCGGGTCTCGAGTTCCACCCGGTCACCCCGCTGGACCCGCTGCCATGCCTCGCCGACGGTTTCGTGCAGGAACGATCGGGCAGATCGCACCGCCGCTTCGGCACGGGCGATGTCGACCTGGGCCACGGCCGACTGGGCGAGCGTCTTCGATGACTGGACCGGCTTCTTGGTCTGCGCCAGCACGGCGAGTTCCTCCATCGAGCGCGTGGCGATACCGAGCATGACCGACGCAACTCCGCCGGAGAACAGCACGAACAGCGGCATGCGGGAGATGGCGGCGTCGACCGTCGGCCGGGCGGCCGCCAGGTCGACCGAGTGTCCGGGGAGAACACGGACGTCGTGGACGCTGAAGTCGTGCGAGGCGGTGGCCCGCAGTCCGTTCGAATTCCACGTGTCGTACATGGTCAGGTCGGACGAGCGGAAGAACATGTGTCGCGCTGTTCCGTCGTCATTGATCGATCCACCCGTCATCCACGTGGCGAACGAGGACCCACTCCCCCAGGCCCAGTGCCCGGTGACGTCGTACGAACCGTCTCCTCGTGCCGTGCCGCGTCCGCTCGGCGCGTAGGCGCCGCACACGGCGGCGTCGGCCGGACCGAAGATCTCTTTCGCGGCATCAGCCGACAGGCACCCCGCGATATGGGACGTGAGCGACGCAATCGTGGCGCACCAGCCGGTCGATCCGTCGGCGGCGCTGAGCGTTTCGATGATCGACATCGTCTCGAACGGCGAGTACTCCGGTCCGCCATAGACAGCGGGAACATAGGCGCGCAGAACATCGACGTTCGTCAGTGCACCTACGACCTCGTCCGTGAGGCGACGCTTGTGCTCGCTCGTCTCGGCGTTCTTGAGCGCAACGATCGCAGCGTCGGCCGTTCGCTGTGCCACTGTGGCGGTCATATGTCGGTCCTTGCCGTTTCCGAGAGCGGGCGACTTGCGAGCTTTCGCCACAGTGCCACATAACTCGGGTATTCGAGGGCCGGAAGAATGTGGCCGGCGGCCACCAACTCGGCGTGCAGACGTGGAAGGTTCCGCCACGGCACGCCCATATCGGCGTGGTGGGCAATGTGCCAGCCGGTGTTGTACGGCACCATCCAGAAGCGGGCCGACCGGGACTGGTGGACGTGGTGCGTCGTCAGACGGTCATCGTCGCTGTTGACCATGCCGCCGTGCTCGGCAATGGCCCGCAGCCGGTTGATCACGCGCCACACCGTCAGCCACGGGGCGAACCACAACACGGGCCACGCCCACCAGCCGACGCTCAGGCCGAGAAGGACGAAAAGGACGGCCTGGACGGCGAATACCAGAAGCACGCTTCGCCGGGCGACCGGGTTGCCCAGCGCTCGAAGCAGCGATTTGGTGATCTTGTAGCCCGACTCGCCAGTGATGTCGCGTCGCAGACGGCGACGCAGGGTCGACCAGGTGACGGGATAGTCGCGGTAGAGGGTCTGATCGGGTTCGTTCGGACCGAGCGGGTCGCGGTGATGGGAGAAGTGCGCCCGACGGTACGCGCCCTGTGACGTGAACCCGAGTCCGTTGCACAGGACGGTGCCCACCGCATCGTTGAGCCGCTGATTGGTGAAGAGCAATTTGTGGGCCGACTCGTGGCCGAGGATTGCGAGCAACGCGAAGCCACGGCCCATCAGGACGAACGTGACGGCGTAGAGCGGCCACCAGCCGGTTCTGTCGACGACAAACGACGAGACGACGATGAGTCCGACGGTCTGCGCGAGCGCGCCGATGACCGTCAAGGCGTTGCGCCATGATCCGATCATCCGTAGCTCAGAGCGGAGCGCACCTGCGGGCATTCCGCGTTTGTTGAGCCGGGCGGTCGGGAGGACTTCGGGGAGGAGTTCTGGACCAGGAAGCATCGTCGCGGTCATCCCCTGATATTACTCAACATCTACAGGCGATGAAGCTTCGTAATGGCGGTGCGACAGTTTTTCTCAAGAATTCGGCCGGGAATGACGATGAACACACCTGTCACGTTGTCAGCGGAAGAGGTCTCATGACTCGAACCACCCCCGCCGGAATGCGTTTGATCGGTCGCCATCGACGTTCTCGCAGGCACCTGCTCCTGATCAAATCGCTTGGACTCGCATCGCTGGTCGGTGTTGCGCTCCCGTTGGTCACCATCTCCGAAGCTAAAGCCCAGGTCACCGCCGAGACTTCGTTTCTCGGTATGGTCAACGCGCAACGCGAAACGGGACGAAACTGCGGATCGAGCGGTGCCTTCGGCGCGGCTGCGCCCGTCCGGATCGATCCGCGTCTGTCCCTCGCAGCCAAGCTGCACAGCGCGGACATCGCCGCTCGTCGGGTTCTCAGCCACGTCGGCCGAGATGGAAGCTCCTTGACCCAACGGATCGTCGCGCAGGGCTACACCGGTTCGGCCAGTGAAGTTGTTGCCTCGGGCTTTCCCAGCGGCGCGGCGTTGGCGCAGGCCATGTTCTCGAGTCCGTGGGCGTGCGCTGCCCTCATGAAGCCATCGATCCGCGACATCGCGCTCGGCGTCGCGGCGCCGAACAACACGCCGTACTGGACGGTCCTTCTGGCGACGCCGGCGGCGGCGCCGACCACGACGGTCGCCCCGACCACCGCGCCACCCGCGACGGCGGCTCCCGCCACCACGACGCCGCCGGCCACCACCGTCGTTGCCCCGACCACCGCGCGCCCTACGACTCCACCTCCTCCGACTCCACCTCCCACGACGCCTCCTCCCACGACCCCTCCCCCCACGACGCCACCCCCCACGACCGCTGCGCCGACAACGACGCCGGTGCCGACAGCGCTCCCCACGACCCCACCACCGACGACTGCGCCGTCGACGACTGCCGCACCGCCGACGACCGCCCCGCAGACCACGCCGCCGCCGACGACAACACCTCCCGTGGCGACTGCACCACCCACCGCGCCACCGCCCGACGCGATGGCTGCGGCGTTCCTCGATGCAATCAATGCCCAACGAGCAGGTGTGCGTACGTGTGGCGCCTACGGGACGTTCGGTCCGGTGCCCCCGCTGAGGTGGGACAGCCGACTCGCTGCCGCCGCCGCTGCGCACAGCGCTGACCAAGCCAGTCGCGGCGTGATGAGCCACACGGGATCAGACGGCAGCGACACCGGGACCCGGATCCAGCGACAGGGGTACTTCCCGTTCTCGACGTGGGGCGAGAATGTCGCCTACTGGTATCCCAACCTGGCCGCGGTGATCGACGGCTGGATGACCAGTCCCGGCCACTGCCGCAACATCATGTTCAGCGGCTTCAAGGACGTGGGCATGGCCGTTGCCTACACCCCGTCCGGACTCCCGTACTGGACACAGGATTTCGCTGCGCAACGTTGAGCATCGGGACGGGCCGACCTGCCCGTGGAGTTCTCCCCCGGCTCGCGACTCGTCGTCCTCACGTCATCGCCACGGACCCGGAGTTCCGATCGTCGCTCGATCCGTGTGCTGCAGCTGACAGCATGGTGGTTGCGATGCCCGAACGCCGCTGCTTTTCCGCTGAGACATCATGACGGTTGCGTCGGCGCGCCCCCTGACAGCTCGATCGATCATCGCCAGCACCCTCCTTGGAACGCATCCACCGCGGATGCCTTCAGCGTTGTTGGTCGAGTCTTGTGAGCTGTTCGGTATCCGCGAGAACGCCGCTCGGGTTGCCCTCTCCCGCATGGTCGGCGCTGGCGAGCTCACCGTGGAGCGGGGCCGGTACGAGCTGACCGGGCGGTTGCTCGAACGACAGAGGCGCCAGGATCGCAGCCGACGAGGAAATGCCCTCGGGGCCTCGTGGGACGGAACGTGGCGGCTCGCAGTGGTCGTCGGCGAATCACGCTCGGCGTCGGACCGGGCGGATCTCCGCCGTTCTCTGGCCCAAGTCCGCTTCGCGGAGTGGCGTGAAGGGCTCTGGGCCCGGCCCGACAACCTCGACCCCGTGGAAACGGCCGGGTGCACGATGGTCCCCGGCGCGCGACCCCCCGACTCGAGGGCCTTGGCCGAACGCCTCTTCCCGGTCAGTGCGTGGGCACTGCGGGCGCGATCCCTCGTCGACGACATCGACCGAATGCATCGCCGTCTCCGGCCGGGTGACAGCCGCGCGCTCGCCGAATCGTTCGTCGTGAACGCCACGGTGCTGCGTCATCTGCAGGCCGACCCGCTCCTCCCTACCGAGCTGCTCCCGAGCCGTTGGCCCGGCGGCCGGTTGCGGGACCGCTACGAGCACTTCGACGCCGCCTTCCTCGCCATCTGGCGGGACCACCTGGGGGCCGTGAACGGAGTCGTTCAGGCAGAGGCCTCGTCAGCCTGACGGTCGGCCAACACCTTGCGTCCGAGACGGCGCAGCTTCGAGTAGTGCGCGTCGAACATCGCTGCCACCTCCGCACCCCGGACACCCGAGCGATGGATCGGAGCTCGTTGGCCGAGCGCCTCCGTCACGGCGACGCGCTGCGGGATATCGGGGGCCCACACCGTCGACTTCCCGAGCATCCTGACGAGCAGATCATGCTGTCGATCGGCCTCGTGCGATACGGGAGGCACCCGGTTCACGATCACTCCGGCGATGTCGAGCCGATCGTTGAACTTCTCCCACACCTCGTCGACCAGGTCGCTCACCCCGGCAATGCCCCGCGCCGAGAGGGCGGCCGGCTCGACGACCATGAGCGCAAGGTCGGCCGCGGCGAGTGCGTTGGTGGTCAGCGGACCCAGAGCCGGCGAGCAGTCGATGATCACAAGCTCGTAGCGGTCGCACAGGCCCTCGAGCGCGACCCGGAGACGACGAGCGAGGCGCTTCTTGCCGATCTCCGTGTCGCGCAGCTGCAACGACCTCGAGGCCGGCAGCACGTCGATGAACTCGCTCCACGGAGAGGTCACGATGCCATGGGAGGCGGCACCGGGACGGTCCGCCTCGATCGCCTCAGCGGAGCCGTGGGTGACCACCTCCGGGTCGATCCCCAGCGCCCACGTGGCGTTGGCCTGCGGATCGGCATCGACGATGAGCACCCGGTCCCGGCGGGCCATGGCCGCCGATGCGAGCCCGAGGGTCACGGTCGTCTTCCCGACGCCGCCCTTCTGATTGACGACGGCGACGACGGCTCCCACAGCACTCGATCGTCGCGCAGTTCGCGGCGGTCAGCCAGAGGCCGTCCGGCACGACGACCGAATCCCGGCCGAGACACGCACTACCGGACGTGAAGGCGACCGGCGGATCCGGGCATCGCGGCGGTCACCTCACCGATGACGTGACCTGGCGTCTCGGTTGCCTCGAGTGACCGGAGCACGGAGTCGACGCGATCCGAGCGCACGCAGAGCACGAGCCCACCGGAGGTCTGCGGATCGGCAAGCAATGGCTCCCACGCCGCCCGATCGGCGCTCCAGTCGACGAACGGATCGACGAATTCGACGTTTCGGCCGGTCCCCCCAGGGACGAAGCCGTCGGCGAGCAATTCGTTGACTCCGGCGAGCAAGGGCATCGTGGCGGTCATGAGCGTGAGGTTCACCTGGCTGCCGAGCGCGAGCTTGTGGAGGTGGCCCAGGAGTCCGAAGCCGGTCACGTCCGTGCCGCAGCGCACGCCGTTGGCCGCCGCGACCTCCGCACCGACTGCATTCAGCGTGGTCATCGAGGCCACTGCAGCCAGGTACGCGTCGGCCAGGGACCCCCCGGGACGGATGGCCTCGGCCGGCGATCGCTTCAGTGCGGTCGTGATGATCCCGGTTCCCAGTGCCTTGGTGAGGATCAGCACGTCGCCGACCCGGGCGGCGTTGTTCGTGATCATCCGTTCGGGGTGCACCTCACCGGTCACGGCTTGGCCGAGGAACGGCTCGGGCGCATCAACGGTATGACCACCGGCGACGACCCAACCGCCGCGTGCGGCGATCTCCGATGCGCCGGCCAGCGCCTCGCCGAGAAGATCGAGGGGCAGGAGGTCGCGAGGCCAGCCGGCGATGTTCAGGGCGAAGAGCGGACTTCCACCCATCGCATAGACATCCGACGCCGAGTTCGCCGCGGCGATGGCGCCCCAGGTCCGTGCGTCGTCGACGACCGGGGTGAAGAAGTCGACCGTGGCGACCAGCGCCCGGTCAGCGGAGACGCGCCAAACGGCGGCGTCGTCCCCGGTGGACGTGCCGACAAGGAGGTCAGGCGCGGATGGAGCAGGCACATGGCGCAACACGTGCGCCAACTCGGACGGACCGAGCTTGCAGGCTCAACCAGCTCCGTGGCTGTACGAGGAGAGCCGCACCTGCGTCGGAAGCGGCTCGTTGAACTGATCGGACATAGAAGGTGTTCAGTCTGCCCCGGCCGGGTCCGCTCACGGAACCAGGAACGGAAGCGACGGCTCAGCTCATCCCGGCGGAGGTCGGCGGCGGACCCGCATCATGAAGCGTGAGCGACACCACCGCGCCGCCGTCGGGATGATTCGACGCAGTCGCGGTGCCGTGATGGCTGGCCGCAGCGTCTGCGACGATCGCCAGCCCGAGGCCGGTGCCGGGTAGCGATCTCGCAGAGTCAGAGCGGTAGAACCGGTCGAAGACCCGGTCGAGATCGGCGGACTGGAAGCCGGGTCCGTGGTCGCGGACGGAGATCTGGCCGTCCGCAACAGTCACCTCGATGGGCAGGGAAGTCGAATCGAACTTCGCGCTGTTCGCCAAGATGTTGTCGATCGCCCGGGAGAGCTGGAGGCGGCGCCCGCGGACGAGCGTGGTGGTTGCGGCCAGGAGAACCGATCGACCGGTCCGACGCTCGAATCGGTCGATCGACCGCCCGACGAGCTCAGCCAGATCGATGGGGGCGACGGGATCGTCGGGCGTGGCGTCGGCAGCCAGCACGAGGAGTTCGTCGGTCAGCGTCGAGAGCTCGCGAAGCTCTTCGTCCATCTCGTGAAGGATGGTCGCCCGTTTGTCGGCCGGGAGGTCGGGATACTTGGCGAGGACTTCCACATTCGTCCGCAGCGTGGTCAGCGGGGTGCGCAGCTCATGCCCGGCATCTTGGGCGAGTTGGCGCTGCTGGGCGCGAGACGTACGAAGCGATCCGATCATCGTGGAGAAGCTGTGGGCGAGGCGACCGAGCTCGTCGCGACGCTCCGTGATCCCGGCCGCGATGGCCGTGTCATCGTCGAGCCCACCACTCGCGGCGATCGACGCCGTCACTTCGGTAAGCACATGAATCGGCCGGGCGAAGGCGCGCGCGACGAACGCGCCGAGTGCTGCTGCCACCAGGGTCACGAGCAGACCGATCAGCGCGAAACGATTGCGGAGCGCGCCCAGGACCCGGGCGCTTTCCTTGAGGTCGCGGGCGACCATGAACGCACCACCGCCGGCGATCGCGCCCGTCGCGATGCGAAGCTCTGAGGTATCAACCTTCGAGCTCCGGAGTCGCACGAGCCGGCCGAGCGCGCTCCGATCTGCGGCACCGACCGCAGGGATCGGCACATCGCGGGCCGGAGGTCCTGACCCAGCGGCGGCGAGCTCTTCGTCGATGCGCTGACGGGCGATGGCACGATCCTTGTCGTCGACCGGCAGAGCGCGGGTCGGATCATTGAGCAGGCGATCGTCGACGAGAACCGTGCCCTGTTCGTCGATGCACTGGGCGCGGGCGTCCGGGAGGTCGAACGCGCGCCGGCGTTGCCGATCGCCCAGGCCACCGTTCTCGCGCGCGGGTTGATCGGCGAGAAGGGACCGGCAGACGCGGCCGTCCGGCCCAGGACCGATGACTCGGGTAACGACGTCGCGGAGTGTCGAGTCGATCTCGGAGCGGACGCGCGTCGACGTGCTGGTGTAGCCGACGATCGCTGCCGCCAGCACGGAGGCCGCGGCGAGAACGGCGAAGGAGAGCGTCAGTCGAGATCGTATGGACACGTGTCTTCTTGCCCGGTCACGTTGTGCGGAGCGAGTAGCCGACGCCTCGCACCGTGTGGAGGATGGCGGGTTCGCCGTCGGCTTCGAGTTTGCGGCGGACGTAGCCGATGAAGACGGCGAGCGTCTTCGACTCCGGTCCGAAGTCGTAGCCCCACACCATCTCGTAGAGCATGCTCGGTGTGCAGACGGTTGGCGACTGGCGGGTCAGCGCCTCGACCAGATCGAACTCGGTCTTCGTGAAGGTGATCTCCCGATCGCCTCGCCATGCCCGGCGGGCACCGAGATCAAGACGAAGGTCGCCGACGACGACATCGGACGTGGGCGCGTCGTCGGAATACGACGACCGTCGCAGGAGCGCCCGTATCCTGGCCAGTAGCTCTTCGAGTGCGAACGGCTTCGGGAGGAAGTCGTCAGCGCCGGCGTCGAGCGCGGCAACCCGGTCGCCTAGCTCGGTACGGGCGGTGAGCATCAGGATGGGCACCTGCGACCCGCGGGCACGCAGGCGCTGGCAAAGGGTGATGCCGTCGAGGTACGGCATCATCCAGTCGGAAACGATCAGGTCGGGTTCGGCGGCATTGAACGCCGCCATCGCCACCTCGCCGTTCTCGGCCGGCTCGACGGCATACCCCTCGAGTTCGAGGGCGCGCGCCAGCGACGTGCGCACAGAACGATCGTCTTCGGCGAGCAGGAGCCGGTGAGGCATGACCAACGGTCTAGGTGGCGACGGTGAGAGTCAGGTGAGAGCCCTCGCAGAGACCAACCGCGGCGCCACGGCCGGGCAGCTCAGACACCGGCGGCGAGCGCGTCGCGGAGGAAGCCGATGTCGGAGGCGAGGCCTTCCTCGGGCGTCTCACAGATCACCGGGGCATTGGCCTTGCGGACGATGTCGACGAGGATTCGTGGTGAAACGGTGTTGTCCGTGCCGAGCACGGAGAAGTTCTGGTGCCGATCACGTCCACTCCCCTCGGCGTCGCGCGAGCCGTTGCAGTGGACGAGGTCGATGCGTCCGGTGATGGCCACGATCCGCTCGACGCTCGCCGCAAGGTCTTCTCCGGACGCGTACGTGTGGCACGTGTCGAGGCAGAACCCGATGCGCGGGTCGTCACCGATGGCATCCCACAGGCGGGCAAGAGTGTCCCATCGACGCGCCATCGCGTGGTCGCCACCTGCGGTGTTCTCGAGGAAGATCGGCACATCGGTCTCGATGGTGGCGAGGCCCTTCTTCCAACGGGCGATCCCTTCGGGGATGTCGTCGTCGGAACGAACGTGGCCTCCGTGCACGACCACCGCCTTCGCTCCAGCAGCGACGGCACAGTCACACGCTGCCTGCAAGGACTTGCGCGATGGGATGCGGATCTTGTTGTCGGCCGAGGCAAGGTTCACGATGTACGGCGCGTGCACGTAGACGGGGATACCGCTCGTCTTCAATTCGGCCGAGTCGGCGCGCGGTTTCCAGGGCTTCCAGCTCTGCGGGTCACCACAGAAGAGTTGGATGCACGCCGACGTGGTGGCATCTGCCGCACCGAGCGGCTCGTTCTCACGGACGTGGGCACCGATCAGCACGATGGCCACGATACAGGCGGGGCGGCGCATGCCGGCTGCCCGGCTATCCCGTCGGTTCGCGACTCCGGTCGGCAGTCGCCGCGAGCGAGGACGGTCAGAATGGACGGATCATGACAACCGTTGCTTTCCTCGGACTCGGCGTGATGGGTTCGCCCATGGCCCGCCACCTTGCCACCCACGGCCACGACGTGACCGTCTACAACCGCACGGCGAGCAAGGCGGACGCGTGGGTCGCGGCCAACGGCGGCCGGAGCGCAGCGACACCTGCGGGGGCGGCACTCGGGAGCGAGATCGTCTTTGCCTGCGTCGGCAACGACGACGATCTCCGATCGGTCACCGTCGGCGAAGACGGTGCGTTCAGCGCCATGTCGCCGGGCACCGTGTTCGTCGACCACACGACGGCATCGGCGACCGTCGCCCGTGAACTCAACGCGGTCGCGACCGCGGCGGGCCTGTCGTTCATCGACGCTCCCGTTTCCGGCGGCCAGGCTGGTGCGGAGAACGGCGCGCTCACCGTGATGTGCGGAGGTGATCCGTCGGCGTTCGCAACCGTGGAGCCGGTCATTCGCTCGTTCGCGAAAGCCGTCAGCCTCATTGGACCCTCTGGCGCCGGTCAGCTGACCAAGATGGTCAACCAGATCTGCATTGCCGGAGTGGTGCAGGGACTGGCGGAAGCCGTCAACTTCGCTCAGCACGCCGGACTCGATCCCGACCTGGTGATCGCGACCATCTCGAAGGGCGCGGCCCAGTCGTGGCAGATGGAAAATCGCGCAACGACGATGGCGAAGGGTCAGTTCGAGTTCGGCTTCGCCGTCGAGTGGATGCGCAAGGACCTGGGCATCGTGCTCGATGAGGCCGACGCGAACGGCTCCCTCGTCCCTCTCACGGCGTTGGTGGACCAGTTGTACAAGCAGATCGTGGCGAGAGGTGGAAAGCGCTGGGACACGTCGAGCCTGATCCATCTCCTCCAGAACCCCTGACACGCTCGGGAGGCCGACGTCTTGCCGTTCAGCGATTCCAGGTGATGGCGACCGGAGGGCGGTCAGGCGTCGGCACGGACACCGATTCGGCGGGGTAACCGAGGTAGACCACACCGACGATCCGGGTGCCTTCGGGAAAGCGGCACAGTTCGTTCACGATCGCAGGAGTGGTGACGGCCGGGGTCGACCAGAACGACGCCAGCCCGCGAGCAGTCGCGGCGAGGAGCAGCGTCTGGATTCCTGCGGCGACCGCGTCACGGTCGTCCGTCGAGAGGTTCGGCGTCGGCGAGGGCGCACAGCCGACGACGAGCACGTTTGGTGTGCGCGCATACTTCGTGCGGGTCTTGATCCGCTTGCCCTCGTCACCGATCTCATTGGCAACCATGTCGGCGACGAACGCCTCGCCGAGTCGCAGCCGGGAGTCGCCGCTGAAGGCGGCGAAGCGCCATGGCCAGGTCCGCTTGTGGTTCGGGGCCCACTGGGCCGTGGTGCAGAGCTCCCCGATCTCGGAGTCGGGGACGATCCGTTCGGCCTCGACGAACATCGACGTACGACGCGAGCGGACCAGGGCCGAGAACGCCTCGGCCGAAGGAAGCGGCGTTCGGTTCACAGGTCAAACGCCGAATGGACTCCCGACACCGGAGCGACCCGCTACCAGCCACCGTCGAGGTGGCTGGTGTCGTTGTAGGCGCGGATGCGCCAGCCCATGGGCGTGCGGACTGCGCTCGTCACGGAGCAGTTGTCGACACCGAGGAAGTGCGACATGTTGGCCCCGGTGATGGCGGCCACCACGGCGGCGATGACGCCTCCGTGCACGACACAGACGACGCGCTCGTCAACGTGCCGGTCAGCGATTCGTTCGAGCGCACCCATGCACCGGGCCGTCAACTCGGCCGAGGTCTCGGCACCGGGAACATGGCCCCACTCGCCCTGCTGCATCGCGGCGACGACGGCGGGGTGGCCCTCAGCGGCGCGCAGACGGAATTCGCCGCCTTCCCACTCGCCGAGGAAGACTTCGCGCAGATCGCGCTCGACAATCGGCTCCAGTCCGATGGCGGCCACGAGTGGTGCAGCGGTCTGCACGGTACGCCGAAGCGAGGTGACATAGATGGCGGCGATCGGCGCTCCGTCCTTGTGTTCCCGCAGCAGACGGCGACCGGCATCATCGGCCTGGGCGAATCCGCTCTCGGCCAGGCCGGGATCACCGTGGCCTTCGGCCAGTGGGAACGGTTCTCCAGGCACATACCCGACGGTCGCTCCGTGGCGGAGCAAGGTGATGGTCGACGAGCCAGCCGGGGCTGTCCAACGGGTCTGGTGGTGCCCCATGGGGCTTACGGCGGCGTTCACGCCATCCATTCTCCCGCGGCTTCGTCGCATGATGGCACGGTTCACCCAGATTTCACCCGAATCGGCGGTCTTCCGGTCGTGACCGCGGCTCGTCTCAAGCCGGTGAGCGATCCCGCCGATGAACTGAACGTGGATTCGGCGAACCCGGGCAGGCCTGGCGCCTTGCCGTTGCGGCGGGTTGCGGCGTCGCTTCCATCCGAACGCTCGACAACGTGGACGCCGTCGAAGCCGGAGGTGTCCGCGGTCGCCAACGGTCTGTCCGTGCTCATGCCGGCGCTGGAGCCGTTCGTGATGAAGGCCGTCCGCAGGGGAGCGGCCCTGCCCGACCTGGATCCCGATCTTCGGACACGGGCGCTCTCGTTCGTTCATCAGGAGGGCGCACACCAGCACGCGCACCGGGCGTTCAACCGCGGGCTCACCGCGCAGGTACCGGCTCTCCGCCACATCGAACGGGCCCAGCGACGAGTCTTTCGGTGGTTCGATGATCACGGGTCGACGCGGTCCGTGCTCGCGCACGCCGCGGGAGCAGAGGCGGTCGCCTACTTCACGGCCCGATGGATCGATCGGCGGCGGCACTCGCTCCTCGGTGATGCGAGCGGACCCGCCGCGACGATGTTCGTGTGGCACCTGGCCGAAGAGGTCGAGCACAAGGACGTGGCCTTCGATCTCTACCGCGCAAGCGGTGGTGGACGTGCCCGCTACCTCTTGGGGATCCTCGGTGCGCTGCTGGTCTTTGCGCTGTCGGTACTCGTGGCGAGCGCGGTGCTGCTCGTCCGGGAGCGCCAGTGGTGGCGACCCGCCGTCCACGGACGGATGATCTGGTGGTCGCTGTCGTTCGTCTTCGAGGTTCTTCCGCTCCTCGGCCTGTGTCTACTGAAGGAGCACCACCCGGACCGATGGTCCGACCCCGACTGGCTCGCCGAGTGGTTGGCGGTCTACGACCGGAGAGGTGGGATCGCTCCGCCCTGGAATCGCGACACGCTCGACGGCGTCTGGCACGAGCCGCTGGACGCGACAGTGCTACGGGAAGACGCCGTCCTCACGACCGCCTGAGGCAGCCGCGACGGCCGGTTTCGGCCCGGGACGCGGCGGGCGATCAACGGGCCGAGGCCCCGAGTCGGACGGAGACCCGCTCGAGGGGCACGAAGCGGACGACCCGCATCCAGACCCAGGCGATAGGGGGCAGCATCGCGGCGGCCACAATGCCATCGAGCCACCAATGGTTGCCGGTGAGGACCACGGCCAGGCAGGTCAGGACGAGGTGGGCAACGCCGATCGCCCGACCGCGACGGCCCCCGACCTGCCAGAGCGCCCAAGCGATCAACGCCGCCCAACCGACATGGATGGACGGCATGGCGGCCAACTGGTCCGACACTCCGCGTCCGAAACCGCCGTAGACGGACTGGTTGTAGACCATGGCGGTGTCGACGAACCCGAGGTCGGGGAGCAGGCGCGGCGGTGCCACCGGCACGAGACGGATGAGCACGTCGGCGCCCGTCGAAAGGGCGAGCAGGGCCCGCCACCGGCCGTACTCGGACCGGCGTCGGAAGAACATCCAGAACAGGAACACGATCATCGCCGGCACATGGGCGATCGCGTAGTAGCCGTTCATGAACTGGACTACGGGCGACAGGTTGATCACACGTTCTTGGAGCCACCGTTCCGATCCCAGTCCGACCGCTCGCTCGAACCTCCAGATCTGGAGCCCCCGCTCGGCGGCGCCGTCGAGGCGCACATCGACCCGGTTGAACAGCCGCCACATCGTGTAGAGCGTGAAGACGCACGCCGCTTCGCGGCTCGGGCTGGCCACCGCCGGAAAGCGGCGGTGCAGGACGAGGCCCACCCCGAACAGGAGGAGGGCGCAGACGGCGGCGATGTCTGCGGAAAGCCACATGCGGCGAACATCTTGCCCCCTCCGCCACGGTCCGCCTCTCAACCCCGCAGTCGGCGCCAGGCAGTCGGGTCGGGGGCGCCGGTTCGGCGCCACGAGGCGCCAACCAATAGCGCAACCGCGGCGGGGAGGCGCGGCGCGAACTAGGAGGCGGCGGGAGCTCCGAGCAACTGGGTCTTGAGCTCTCGTTTGACGAACTTGCCGTTCGCGTTTCGGGGAATCGGCTGCTCGAGAATCCAGATGCGGGCCGGAACCTTGTACTTGGCGATGCGCTCGCCGAGGAATGCCTGCAACTCCTCCTCCGTGACCACGACGCCGGGATGCGGGAGCACGGCGGCGGCGACCTCCTCACCGAGGCGGTCGTCGGGCATGCCGAACACGGCGGCCTCGGCAACTGCGGGATGAAGGTAGAGCGAGGTCTCGACCTCGGAGCAGTACACGTTCTCCCCGCCGCGCAGCACCATGTCCTTGGCCCGGTCGACGATGTAGACGAAGCCATCGTCGTCGATCCTGGCAATGTCACCGGTGTTGAACCAGCCATCGCGGATCGCGTCGGCGGTCGCCTCCGGCTTGTTCAGGTACCCGCGGATGACCGCCGGACCGCGTACACACAGCTGTCCCGGTTGCCCCGCCGGAACGGTGTTGCCGTCCTCGTCGACAAGTTTGCCCTCGAAGGTCGGCATGAGCGGGCCGCACGACGCCGGCTTGGCCAGGAAGAATTCGGCGGAGTTCGCGGTGACGATCCCGCAGGTCTCGGTGAGTCCGTAGCCGGTCGACGGCTGGCCACCGCCAAGGGACTTGTCGATCTTCTCGACCAGGTCGGCTTGCAGCGCGGCCCCGCCGCCACCCATCGCGGCGACCGAGGACAGGTCGCGTTTGGCGAAATCGGGATGGGCGAGGAGTTCTCGGCTCATCGTCGGCACGCCGGAGAAGTTCGTGACCCGCTCGCGCTCGATCAGCTCCAGAGCACGGCCCGGATCCCACTTGTACGTGAAGACGATCTTCGCGCCGGTAAGCGTGGCGGGTTGAAGCAGACAGTTGTTGGCCGTCACGTGAAACAGCGGGGTCGGCGCCATGAACGCCGCCGGGTAGGGCGAGGGGGTCTCCGTCTTCCCCTCGGCGGCAAGGCGTCGGGCCTTGGCGAGGGCCGTGGCATTCCCCCAGAACGCCAGATGCATGAGGTTCGTGACGCAGCCGCGGTGCGTGAGCTCGGCGCCCTTCGGGAAGCCGGTGGTCCCAGAGGTGTAGAAGATGCACGCGTCATCGTCAGGGCCGATCGTGGCGTCGGGCAGGGTGGCCGGTGCGCTGGCGACATCGGTGACCTCGGCCCAGACGATGGCCCCTGCAGGTGCCGAATCCGTTCGGACGGCGATCAGCGCCATCGGGTGGTGGGCACGGATCGCTTCGAGGTGCGGGGCGACCCGGGTGAAACGCTCGCTGTCGGCGATCAGCACCTTGGGAGACGAGTCGATGAGCCCGTATTCGAGCTCACCGCCGGTCCACCAGGCGTTGACGCCGACCACCGCCGCACCGGTGGCGAGGGTCGCCCAGTAGGAGACGACCCACTCGGGGTAGTTGCGCATGGCGATGGCCACTCGGTCACCCGATCCCACACCGTGGTCGTTGCGGAGGTGCGCGGCGAGCGCACGGACCTGGGCGGCGATCTGGCCGTAGGTGTAGCGCTCGTCCTCGTAGACGATGTAGTCCTTGTCGCCGTAGGCGGTGGCGATCTCCCAGACCGCCCGCATGTTCGGCGGGGCACTCACGAAGCCCTTCATCGAGATCCCGCCCACGGTGATGTCGGTCATGGCGAACGGGGCGCCGGGCGAGGTCAGCTCGGTCCAGACAGCCTTCAAGTGGTCGATCACGCCGAAGGTTGTAGTGCAGATCTGGTCACTGTATGAAGTCGGGCACCGGAGGTGGGGTCCCGATCAGCGGCCGACGACGCCGAGCAGGTCCTCGACCGAGGAATCGGCAGCGAGCTGCGAGCAGTTGGCCAAGCGCTCGGAGGCATACGCGTCGTAGTCGATCGCCGGCTCGACGCTGACGGCCGACTGAACCAGCGCCCAGAGCCCTTCGCGGCATTCGCTGACGATCTTCATCAGGGCGAGCTCAGCCCGAGCAATGTCCGTCACCGTTTCGAATGCACTGCGCAGGACGACCTCATCGAGGTGCTCGTCGAAACCGCAGTTGACCGAAAGATTGGCAAGGTCGAACATCACGTGGTTCATCCCTGCATATTCGTAGTCGATCAGCCACACGCGACCCGTGGACGCCAGGAGCACGTTCGCCGGCAGGAGGTCGTTGTGACACAGCGTCGAACGGAGGGTCGTCGGGTCGAGAGCCGCCTCGATGCGAGCCGTGATCCGGAGCAGGTCGTCGAGCGAGCCGTGGTCGCGACCGCGGGCGCGCGCATCGTGTGCGTGCTGGCGGATCACCTCGAAGATCGGGAACGCAAAGGGGACCGCTTCGAGGCGGTGGAGCACGCGCACCGCACGGACGACCTCGCGGAGCACCTCCGGTTGACGAAGGTCCTCGGCCGTTGCCGTGCGAGCTTCGACGAACTCGCAGATCACCGTGCCGAACGCCGGCAGCTCGCACAGCGTCATCGGTCCGATGCCAGCCCGCGCCGCAGCAACGGTGATGGCCGCTTCCGCGCGTCGATTGATTCCGAGCATCTCGGTCTGGGCGCCGGGGACGCGCACGACGTACGAACCGTGCACGGTGGTGACCCGGAGGCTCCGATTGGTGATGCCGCCTTCGAGGGCGGTGACCTCGGTGATCGCATCGTGCCAGCCCGGCACCGATTCGAGGATGATGCGGAGGTCGTGGTCGTCGTTGCTCGTGGTCATGTCATGCCTTCACACGGGCCGAGGTCGGGTCGTACAGCGGTCGCAATGACACCGAGGCTCCGTGGCGTTCCG
>JANMYF010000343.1:0-1756 GCA_031381685.1 Acidimicrobiia bacterium | reverse complement strand
TAGGAGAGCACGGCAGTGATGCGGGGCTCGGTTCCGGTGATGGTGGTGACGCGGTGCGGGCTCCAATGACCGCGGAACAGCGACAGTGTGCCTGGAGTTGGGCGGATGGTCCGTATGGCGCTGCGATCCGCGCTGAGGAGTTGGCGGACGCCGACATCGTTTCGATCGTGCTCGGTGCGAAGCATCGGTACGTACTCGAAGTCGCCGCCGGACTGGCAGGACTGGAGGGCGATGGTGACGACGAACTCAGCCGCGTCGAAGTGCCAGCCCAACTCGTCGCCAGGTTCGTAGAACATGACGTTGAGCGCGCCGAGGGGGTCATCGAGTCGGTGGAGGGGGCGGATCTCGAGCGCCGCGGCGATGAACGCCGTCACGGCGTCGGACTCGTAGATCTGCCTGACAGGGGAGTCCGGGCCGATCTCGTCGTAGGCGAGACCGCCTTTGGCGGTGCGCACCCGTTGACGCAAGGGGTCTTCGGGCGTTCGCTCGTTCGGCGCAACGTCAGTGAACTCGACGTCGTGCAGGTGATCGATTCGAAACGCTTTCGCTCGATCGGGGAGTACCGCGGTCACGGCGAGTCGCACGGCATCGGGGCGGACGAACCCGGGTAGGTCGCAGGCTCCGGTCTGTCGCATGGTCTTCCGGATGGTGTCGAGGAAAGATCTTCCGTTGAGGTCCGCGAGCTGGAGGATCGGGTAGCGCTCCACATCGATGATCGACGAGACGATCGCGTGTTGGTCCATTGACCGACCATAGTTCACTCTGTGACCTGGAGTCAGCTCACACAGTGAGGCTTCCTGTTGGGCTACTGGGCCGGGAGGAGTTCTGTTGCGGCTCGTTGCAAACGCCCGATGGCCGATTCGATGACCTTGTCCGTTAGGCGAGAGGTCGGACCGGCAACTCCGATCACCAGCGAGTGCGACGGTGACGCGGCGAGTAGAGCGACGACGGCGAGCGACGTCAGTCCCTGCTCCAGCCCATCGACGTCGATTGCGTAGCCGTTGGTCCGGGCGAAGCGGACCCCGGCGTTCAATGCCCGGCGCGTCGACGCGTTCTCGGGGGTCACGAACGCATCTTTGGGCGCGCCGCGCTGCGCTGCGACGAGCCACCCGGCGACCGATCGACGCGGATCAAAGGAGCGACCTGTCCATCGCGTCGCAGTGATAAGCCGGTCGGGGTCGTACTGCTTGAGGACTTCGACGACATCGGGGAGGCGAACCTGAGTCAGCAGCGTTGACTCTCCGACATCGACGGCGACCTGCGACATCACCTCATCGGCGCGTCGCAGCGCAACCTCGAACGGCGATCGTCTCGTCGACACGCTCGGAGCCGCGGGGCCGAGCAGCCACGCGCCGCTGTCATCACGACAGGCCATCGACTCATCGACCAACGTCAACAACAACCGGTTCACCGTCGCCTTGGGAAGGCCAGCAAGCCGAGCAACCTGCGCGGTGCCGAGCGGAGTCTCGGACCGGGCGAGCACCCCGAGGACGAGCAGGCCCCTCCTCAACGACTCATTGCGAACGAGGCCACCGCCATTGGACATGCAACGAGTCTCCCTCGGGCCCGCCGTGAACAGCGTTTCGAGGGTGTCCATGGTCAACCCGTCGAGTTGCTTCCCCGAGTCACCTGCATCGACCTAGGTCACTGATGTCGTCGCCCCCCATCCTGATCGATGTTCTTGCCGGGGTTTCACCGGGTGATGTCGGGCGAGTCGCGCTCCGAGCGTTCGAGCGTTGGAGAGGTGCGAGGTGTG